>NZ_JBHXMY010000004.1:0-39016 GCF_042720195.1 Nocardia sp. NPDC058497
CGTCAAACCTGGAGGCGGCCTTCGTAGGTGATGCGAAAGATCAGGCAGAAGCGATGGACGCCTTCTCCAGGATCTCGCGCGCCAGCGCGGCGGTCGCGGACGGCGTCTTGCCGACCTTCACACCCGCGGCCTCGAGCGCTTCCTGCTTGGCCTGCGCGGTACCACCGCCGCTGGAGACGATGGCGCCGGCGTGGCCCATGGTCTTGCCCTCGGGCGCGGTGAAACCAGCGACGTAGCCGACGACCGGCTTGGTCACGTTGGCCTTGATGTAGGCCGCGGCCCGCTCCTCGGCGTCGCCACCGATCTCGCCGATCATGACGATGATCTTGGTCTCCGGGTCCTTCTCGAACGCCTCGATGGCGTCGATGTGGGTGGTGCCGATGACCGGGTCGCCGCCGATGCCGATCGCGGTCGAGAAACCGAAATCGCGCAGCTCGTACATCATCTGGTAGGTCAGGGTGCCCGACTTCGACACCAGGCCGATCGGGCCCTTGCCGGTGATGTTGTTCGGGGTGATGCCGACCAGCGCCTCGCCCGGGGTGATGATGCCGGGGCAGTTCGGGCCGATGATGCGGGTCTTCTCGCCCTTTTCGACGTTGTAGGCCCACGCGTAGGCGGAGTCCTGCACCGGGATGCCCTCGGTGATGACCACGAGCAGCGGGATTTCCGCGTCGATGGCCTCGACGATGGCGTCCTTGGAGAAGGCGGGCGGCACGAACGCGATCGAGGTGTCGGCGCCGGTCTTCTCCATCGCCTCGGCGACGGAACCGAACACCGGCAGCTCGATGGTGTTGCCCGCGGCGTCGGTGTGGGTCACGGTGGTGCCGGCCTTGCGCGCGTTCACGCCGCCGACGACGTTGGTGCCCGCCTTCAGCATCAGCGCGGTGTGCTTGGTGCCCTCGCCGCCGGTGATGCCCTGGACGATGACCTTGTTGTCCTTGTTCAGGAAGATGGACATGTTCGTGTTCCTTACTTGGCTGCGGCCAGTTCGGCAGCCTTGTCGGCGCCTTCGTCCATGGTCTGGGCCAGCGTCACCAGCGGGTGGTTGGCCTCGGCGAGGATCTTGCGGCCCTCGTCGACGTTGTTGCCGTCGAGACGGACGACCAGCGGCTTGGTGGCCGCGTCGCCGAGCATCTCCAGCGCCTTCACGATGCCGTTGGCGACCGCGTCGCACGCGGTGATGCCACCGAACACGTTGACGAACACGCTCTTGACCTGCGCGTCGCCCAGGATGACGTCCAGACCCGCGGCCATCACGGAAGCCGAAGCGCCACCGCCGATGTCGAGGAAGTTGGCCGGCTTCACGCCGCCGTGGTTCTCACCGGCGTACGCGACGACGTCCAGGGTCGACATGACCAGGCCGGCGCCGTTGCCGATGATGCCGACCTCGCCGTCGAGCTTGACGTAGTTGAGGTCGTTCTCCTTGGCCTTGAGCTCGAGCGGGTCGGTCGCGTCGACGTCGGCGAACTCGAGGTGGCCGGGCTGCCGGTACTCGGCGTTCTCGTCCAGGGTGACCTTGCCGTCGAGGGCGAGGATCTCGTCCTGCGGGGTGCGCACCAGCGGGTTGACCTCGACCAGGGTGGTGTCTTCCTTGACGAAGACCTCCCACAGCTTCTGGATGGTCACGGCCGCGGCGTCGAGCACGTCGGCGGGCAGGTGGCCCTGCTCGGCGATCGAGCGGGCGAAGGCCAGGTCGACACCCTTGACGGCGTCGACGGGAACCTTGGCCAGGCGCTCGGGAGTCTTCTCCGCGACCTCTTCGATCTCCATGCCACCCTCGACCGAACACATGGCCAGGTAGGTGCGGTTCGAACGGTCGAGCAGGAAGGAGATGTAGTACTCCTCCGCGATGTCCTTGGCCTCGGCGACAAGGAGCTTCTTGACGATGTGGCCCTTGATGTCCAGGCCGAGGATGTTCTGCGCGTGCGTGAACGCGTCCTCCGGGGTGGCGGCGTACTTGACGCCACCCGCCTTACCGCGGCCGCCCACCTTGACCTGCGCCTTGACCATCACCGGCTTGCCGATTTCCTCGGCAATCGCGCGAGCTTCTTCGGCCGTGTCGCAAACACGACCCTCGGACGAAGGCACTCCGTGCTTAACGAAGAGCTCCTTCGCCTGATATTCGAAGAGATCCATGTACTCACCGTCTCGTCTGCGTTGCTATGACAACGTCTTTGTTGGCGGCCCGACGTCGGTAGCGGGTCGGGTCGGACTCTAACCAGTCACATGGAGGGCCAATCGGCCACATTCATCCTAAGTGGCGCAGGTCACGACGTGTTACGGGAGGTCGGAAAAACCGCTGGCCAAGGCTACTGGCGAGTAGTTTTTCGGCTTTTTCCGACACCGTGGCAGGTCGGAACGCCCAAAGCCGCGGCGCCCCACGATCTACTACGTTATGTCGTCGACTCACCTCACCCGGGGCACCCGAAAACGGTGAGAAATTCGGTTGCGTTACGGTGACGAATCTCACACACGCGTGTAGGTTTTCGAGCAGCGCTTGCCACTCTGCAATCGCTTCGTTACCGTCAATGCGGTCGAAGTCACAACCAGGTCACGACAACCAGGTTACGACTGGCAAGTCAGGACTGAGGAGGACGACAAGCTTGAGGCACGTCAGCACTCGCTTGGAACAGCAGTCGGCGATTCGGCACGGCCGATGAACCACCGCTCCACCTTCACAGTCGAAGATCGCACCAACTCCGGCCACCGTTACCGGTATGCCGACGAATACACCTCGCACCCGCAGGCCCGCCGCGCCCCTGCCGCGCAGCCCGAGACCGCGTGGCCACAGCAGGACGCCTGGCACGACCAGAACAGCTGGTCCGGCGATTCCGCGTGGACGCCCGCCGAGGACGAATGGACCGCCGACGAGTCCTATGACACCGGCGCCTACGACAACACCTGGCAGTCCACCCCCACCGAAGACACGCACGCCGAGCCCGAACCGCGTCGCGTCGAACGTCGTGGTGGCGCGCACCGCGTGCCCGCACCGCCCGCCGCGCTGAAGGGCCGCGCCGCGGTCATCGCCGTCGCCGCGGGCGCGGTCGTCGCCGCGGGTCAGGCCGCGATGGCCGATCCAGGTCAGCCCGCCAACACCGTGGATTACGAGGCAGCGGGCCAGATCTACGAGATCGCCGCCCAGTCGACGAGCACGGCCGACCTCGCGGACCAGGGCACCGGCGCCGCACCGCAGGTACTCGACGCCACCACCGTCGCCGACAAGAGCCACTTCGACGACATCCTCGCCAAGGGCCAGAAGTTCGCCGAAGACCTGGCCGCGCAGGAATCCGCCAAGCTGCGCCCACTGTTCGCCAAGTTCACCTCCGGCAACTACACCTCCGGTTTCGGCGCCCGCTGGGGTGTGCAGCACCTCGGCATCGACGTCGCAGGCCCGATCGGCACCCCGATCTACTCGGTCGCCGACGGCACGGTCATCGAGGCGGGCCCGGCGTCGGGCTTCGGCATGTGGGTGCGTGTCCTGCACGACGACGGCACGGTCACCATCTACGGCCACATCGACACCGCGACTGTCTCGCAGGGCGAGCGGGTCATGGCGGGCGATCAGATCGCCACCATGGGCAACCGCGGCTTCTCCACCGGTCCGCACTGCCACTTCGAGGTATGGCTCAACGGCACCGACAAGATCGACCCGGTCCCGTGGCTGGCGACTCGCGGCATCAGTCTGGGCTACCAACGCGACTAGGGGTCTCCCCCGCCTCTCCGCGTATCTTGGCCAGACTGAGGTGCTGGTTGGACTACGTTGGCGACTGGCGTTTGGTGATGCGTGGGTTTGCTGTTGTCGGTGAGTTACCCATGTTCTCGCGTATGTCAGTTGGTGCGTGAGGAGTAGCACGTTTTCCTGGAGTGGATAGCGGGCTAGCGTTTCGGTATGGGTGGTACGACGAAGTACACGCAGTTCATTGCGCTCGCACCGGAATTGGTGTGGAGTGTGCTGGCGGATCTCGAGCAGTGGCCGGAGTGGAATCCAGGTGTGCGGTCGGTGCGGATGCACGGACCGGTCGCCGTCGGTGCCCAGGGTGACTATCTGCCCAACGGGAACTTCTCGGCGCGGATCCATGGCCGGTTCGGCGAGCCGTTCACTGTCACCGCGGTGATCCCGGATCGGGAGCTGAGCATCGAGCAGCCCGAACCGGCGGGCACCATGCACCTCACCTGGCGGCTGACGCCGTGTGACGGCGGCACCGAGATCAGCCAGGAACTGCGGTTCACCGGACCGTCCGCCGCGGCGGCGCGCGCGGTCGTTCGTCCCTTCATCGAAACCGATGCGCGCGTGAACTTTTCGCGGCTGGCGCGACTGGCCGGGCTCGTCCCCGCCGAGGACGCGCTCACCGTGGTCATCGCCGGCGGCACCGGCGCGCTGGGCACCCAGATCGCCGCCGACCTGACCTGCCGGGGACAGCGTGTCACCCTGCTCACCCGCCGCCGCAACCCCGCACTGCCGTTCCGGCAGACCGAATGGGACGGCCGCTCGGTCGGCGCCTGGGCCGCCGAACTGCGCGAACCCGGCAAGCTGGCGGTGATCAATCTGGCCGGAAAGCTGGTCGACTGCAGGCCCACCGAGCGTAATGTCGCCGAACTGCGCAGCAGCCGCGTCGATTCCACCAGCGCGCTCGTCGCCGCGGCGGGGCTGCGCGATACCCCGGTCGACTACTGGGTGCAGGCCAGCACCACCGCGATCTGGTCGGACGCGGGCGAAACCCGCTGCACCGAAACAACTCCCCTGCCCGTCGGCCTCCCCCAGATGACCGGCGTCGCCCAGCCGTGGGAAGAAGCTTTCGACCCGGCCCGCGCCGACCACTGGACGATCCTGCGCACCTCCATCGTCCTCGACCCCGACGCCCCCGCGCTCAAACGCCTCGCCCAACTCACCAAGGCCGGTCTCGGCGGCCGCGTCGGCCCCGGCGACCAGTGGTTCAGCTGGATCCACATCGAGGACTGGCTGGCCATCGTCCGCGCCACCCTCGGCCTAGACCCGGACCTCCCCCTCCCCGACGGCATCCTCGTCGCCGCCACCGAATTCCCGGTCCGCAACACCGAACTCATGGCCACCCTGCGCCGCATCCTGCACCGCCCACCATCACCCCCGACCCCGTCGGCGATGCTGAAGGTCGGCGCGGTCGTCCTGCGCACCGACCCCGCCCTCGGCCTCACCGGCCGCCACGCCACCTCCGAAGTCCTGCACAAGGCAGGCTTCACCTTCCGCTACCCCACGCTAGGCGAGGCCCTGCTGTCCCTCCTCCCCGCGAATTAAGCGTGCTGTTCCGCCTCCCCGAGTATTAAGCGTGTCGTCCGGGAGCCCGACTGTTGGTAATCGGGCTCGCGTCGGGCGGGTGGGGCTGGGAGGTGGTTGGGGAGTTACCCATGTTCTTGCGAGATCAGTGGGTCGCTCCCGCACTCACAACTTCACGATGGTCCGGCTGAATTGGGGAATCAGCCGGATCTTTCCCGCGGTGCCGAAGTCGATCGTGACCGTCGCCAACGGGCCGACACCATCAGCGGCCACGACCCGGCCGAGGCCGTACTTGTCGTCGCTGACCCGATCACCAACGGCGAGAACAAGATCGGTGTTGTTGCGCTTGACCGCGCCGCCCGGCGTGGGTCTGCGCTGACCGCTCCCACCACGCACGCCAGGACGCTGATCCCAGCCGTCGCCCCGGGTCCAGTCACGCTCGAATCCGCTGTCCTCACGCCTGCGCCCACGCTGGACCGGCGACACGACCGGCGCCAGCCGGCGCCAGTCCAGCAGATGCTGCGGAATCTCCTGCAGGAACCGTGATTCCGGGTTCGACACCGGCTGACCCCAGCCTGACCGCACCACGGCCCGCGAGAGGTAGAGCCGCTGCCGCGCCCTGGTGATACCGACGTAGGCGAGCCTGCGCTCCTCGGCCAGCTCGGTCGGATCGCCCAGCGCACGCATGTGCGGGAACTGCCCGTCCTCCCAGCCGGTCACGAAGACCACCGGGAACTCCAGGCCCTTCGCGGTGTGCAGCGTCATCATGGTGACCACACCCGACCCCTCGTCCGGGATCTGGTCGGTGTCGGCCACCAGCGACACCCGCTCGAGGAACGCCGCCAGCGAGCCGGGTTCGGGTTCACCGTCGCCCGCCTCCGGCAGCAGACCCTCCTCGCGCGCGGCCTCGGCATTGTTGAACGCCTCGGAACTGAATTCGCGTGCCACGCTGACCAGTTCGTTGAGGTTGTCCAGCCGCGCGCCGTCCTGCGGATCGTCGGAGGCTTCCAGCTCGGCCCGGTACCCGGTGCGGTCGAGCACCGCGTCGACGACATTGCCGACATCGGGATACTCGCTGTCGGCACGCTTACCGGCCGCGCGGATCTCGTCGAGCAGATCGAGGAAACCGGCGATGGCCCGCTGCGCCCTGGTGTTCAGCAGCGCGACCTTGCCGTCGGCGGCATCGCGCAGCGCCGCGGCGAAACCGATATCGCGCTGTTCGGCGTGCACCGCGACACACGCCTCGGCGCGATCACCGATACCGCGGCGCGGGGTGTTGAGAATGCGGCGCAGGCTCACCGCGTCGTCGGAATTCTCCAGCACCCGCAGATAGGCCACCACATCGCGGACTTCTTTGCGCTCATAGAACCGGACGCCGCCGACCACCTTGTACGGCAGACCCATCCGGATGAAAATCTCTTCCAGCGCACGCGAATTGTTGTTGGTGCGATAGAACACCGCGACATCGCCGTAATTGGCATCGCCCGCGTCGACCAGCTTGTCGATCTCCTTGGCGACGAACGCGGCCTCGTCGTGCTCGTTGTCGGCGACGTAACCGGTGATCAATTCGCCTTCGCCGGAATCGGTCCACAGCTTCTTCTCGCGCCTGCCCTCGTTGCGCGAGATCACCGCGTTGGCGGCGGAGAGAATGTGCTGGGTCGAACGGTAGTTCTGTTCCAGCAGAATCGTTTCCGCGTCGGGGAAGTCACGTTCGAATTCCTCGATATTGCGGATCGTCGCGCCACGGAACGCGTAGATCGACTGGTCGGCGTCGCCGACCACGCACAGTTCGCTCGGCTCGACGCCGGCTTCCTCGCCCGCCTCGGCGCTGTGGTGGCCGACGAGCTCACGCACCAACACGTACTGGGCGTGGTTGGTGTCCTGATACTCGTCGACGAGGACGTGCCGGAACCGGCGCCGGTAGTACTCGGCCACCTGCGGGTGGTGCTGCAGCAGCGCGACCGTCTCGCCGATCAGGTCGTCGAAGTCCATGGCATTGGCCGCCCGCAGCCGCTTCTGGTACTCGGCGTAGATCCGGGCGACCAGCGCGGGCAGCTCGGTCTCGTCGGCCTCGGCGTCGGCGGCGGCCTGCTCGGGCCCGATCAGCTCGTTCTTCAGATTGGAAATGGCGGTCGACAGCAAACGCGCCGAATACTTCTTGGTATCGATGTCGAAATCGCGGCTGATCATCGTGAGCAGGCGGCGCGAATCGTCGGCGTCGTAGATGGAGAAATTGGAATTCAGGCCGGGCAGCAGCGCGGCCTGCATCCGCAGGATGCGCACGCAGCTGGAATGGAACGTCGAGACCCACATGCTGGCCGCCCGCGGCCCGACCAGCCCGGCCACCCGCTCGCGCATCTCGGCGGCGGCCTTGTTGGTGAAGGTGATGGCCAGGATCTGCCCGGTGTGCACGCCACGCGCGGCGAGCAGATAGGCGATGCGGCGGGTGAGCACCGCCGTCTTGCCCGAGCCCGCGCCCGCGACGATCAGCAGCGGTGACCCCGCGTGCACGACGGCGGCGCGCTGCTGCGGATTGAGTCCGTCGAGCAGGCGCTCGGTCTCCTCGGCACGCTGGTGTTCGCGCTCTTTGCGGCGCTGCTCCTGCTCGGCACTGTGCCGGGCCGCCGCCTCGGCCAGCCCGCCGCCGGACGCGCCGGAACCACCACCGTCGCGACGCGATAGCTCCGCCGGGGCGGAAGCTGGTTCGCTGGGATCGGCGGCTGAGGCGTGGGGAGCGACCGTGATATCCATCGTCTGTCCACGCTACCGGCGGGCACCGACAGGCGGCGAACTGCCGGCTTCTCAGCTGATTCACAAACACAACTGTTTTGCATAGCTAGGGGCCCGTGGCACACTGGGGCTCATGGTCGGTGCTTCTCCGCATGCCCGGATCGGCACTCGATCCGATATCGTGTCGGTGAGCGCCGCTCTTTGCGCACTCCCGGGGGGATTTCGTACCGCCCATCGGGAAAGTTTCAGGGTGAAGGAACAGATCGGGTAACAGGCCGTCGGGCCGGACCGATCCCAGTTCTGACACGAGGAGATGAATGATGAGCACCCCTGCTACGACCACTGGGTCCGATTCGGCTCTGCCGCAATCCGAAGCGGAGATCGAGAAGCTCCGCCTCGAGATCGACCAGCTCGACGCCACGATCCTCGCCGCGATCAAACGCCGTAGCGAGATCTCCCGGATCATCGGCCGTACCCGGATGGCCTCCGGCGGTCCGCGCCTGGTCCACAGCCGTGAGATGAAGGTGCTCGAGCGATTCAGTGAGCTCGGCCAGGAGGGCCACACCCTCGCCATGCTTCTGCTCCGACTCGGCCGAGGTCGCCTCGGGCGCTAGGCCCCACAAACCACGCGGCGCGCAACCAGTTCGCCGCCTCCACAAAGCCGCCCCGGGTGCAACACCATCCCCGGGGCGGTTTCGTGTCTCAGGTCAGGGCGATGTACTTGGTGTTGAGGTATTCCTCGATGCCCTCGGTGCCGCCCTCGCGCCCGAAGCCCGATTCCTTGACGCCGCCGAACGGGGCCGCCGGGTCGGAGATGACGCCGCGGTTGACGCCGACCATGCCCGACTCCAGCGTCTCGGACACGCGCAGCGCCCGGTCGAGATCGCGGGTGTAGACGTAGCTCACCAGACCGTATTCGGTGTCGTTGGCGGCGGCCATGCCCTCCTCCTCGGTGTCGAACGCGACAATCGGGGCGACCGGACCGAACACTTCCTCGCGCAGGATGCGGGCCGTCGAGGGGACATCCCCGAGAACGGTGGCCGGGTAGAACCACCCGGGCCCGCCGGGCGCCTTGCCGCCGAGCAGCAGCTGCGCGCCCTTCGAGACCGCATCGTCGACCAGCTCGCTGACGATCTCGCGCTGGTCCTCGCTCACCAGCGGGCCCAGGGTGCTGGCCGGATCGGTGCCGGGTCCCATGACCACGGTGTCGGTCATCGCGGCGACCAGCTTCTCGGTGAACTCGTCGACCACACCGCGCTGGACGTGGAACCGGTTGGCCGCCGTGCACGCCTCGCCGCCGTTACGCAGTTTCGCCTGCATCGCACCGGCGACCGCGCTGTCGATATCGGCGTCGTCGAACACGACGAACGGCGCGTTGCCGCCGAGCTCCATGGAGGTGCGCAGCAGGCGGTTCGCGGCGGCCCCGACGAGCTTCTTGCCGACCTCGGTCGAGCCGGTGAAGGTGAGCTTGCGCAGCCGCGGATCGTCGATCAGCGGGCCGGTGACGGCACCGGAATGCGACGTCGTGACCACCGACAGCACCCCGTCGGGCAGACCGGCCTCGCTGCACAGCTTGGCCAGCGCCAGCATGGTCAGCGGAGTCGCCGAGGCGGGCTTCACGATCATCGTGCAGCCTGCCGCGAGGGCGGGCCCGATCTTGCGGGTGCCCATGGCGAGCGGGAAGTTCCACGGCGTGATCGCCAGGCACGGACCGACCGGTTGCTTGGCCACCATGATCCGGCCGGTGCCCGAGGGCGCGTGCAGGTAGCGACCGTGCACCCGCACCGCCTCCTCGCTGAACCAGCGGAAGAACTCGGCGCCGTAGCGGACCTCGTTGCGGCTCTCGGTCAGGGCCTTGCCCATCTCGAGCGTCATGAGCAACGCGAACTCCTCGGCCCGCGCGGTCAGCTGCTCGAACACCGCGCGCAGGATCTCGCCCCGCTCGCGGGACGGGGTCGCCGCCCACGCCTCGCCCGCGGCGACGGCCGCGTCGAGCGCGCGCATCGCGTCGGCCGGTGTCGCGTCGGCAACCTGCGCGATGACCGAGTCGTCGGCGGGATTGCGCACCGCGAAGGTGCCACCCCCCGTCGCCTCGACCGGCCCGGAGCCGATCCACAAACCCTTCGGTACGAATTCCAGTACGTCACGTTCGGACACCATGTCGTCAGCGTAGGCCGCGCGGCGTGTCGATGGCATCGATCCGACCGGACGGTAGTAATCGAACGCTGTAGTGTCGCCTGTCGTGAGCAGCGACATCACCGCGACGGCGGCCTGGCAGGCACTGTCGGACAATCACCGCAGTGTCGCACCCCTGCACCTGCGGAAACTGTTCGCCGACGACCCGGCGCGCGGCCGTGAACTGACCCTGCGGGTGGCGGACCTGCACATCGACTACAGCAAGCATCGCGTGACCCGCGAAACCCTGGATCTGCTTGTCGATCTCGCGCGCACCGCCGGTGTGCCGGAGCGCCGCGACGCGATGTATTCCGGCGCCCACATCAACACCTCCGAGGACCGCGCGGTGGGGCATATCGCCCTGCGCCTGCCGGTCGGCGATCAGCTCTGTATCGACGGCACCGACACCGACGCCGAGGTGCACGACGTGCTGCGCCGGATGGGCGAATTCGCCGATTCGGTGCGTTCCGGCGCCTGGCGTGGCGCGACCGGTGAGCGCATCACCGCGGTGGTCAATATCGGCATCGGCGGCTCGGATCTGGGGCCCGACATGGTGTATCGCGCCCTGCGCCACTACACCGATCCCGGGATCGAGGCCAGGTTCGTCTCGAATGTCGACCCGTGCGATCTGGTCGCCAAGCTGGCCGGTCTCGACCCGGCGACCACGCTGTTCATCGTCGCCTCCAAGACCTTCTCCACCCTGGAGACCCTGACCAACGCGACCGCCGCCCGCCGCTGGCTGGTCGGCGCGCTCGGTGAGGACGCCGTCGCCAAGCATTTCGTCGCGGTGTCGACGGACGCGGAACGGGTGGCCGCCTTCGGCATCGACCCCGCGCACATGTTCGGCTTCTGGGATTGGGTCGGCGGCCGCTACTCGGTCGACTCCGCGATCGGCCTGTCGGTGATGGTGACGATCGGCAAGGAACAGTTCGCCGAGTTCCTCAGCGGAATGCACGCCGTGGACAAGCATTTCGCGACGGCGCCGCTGGAGCAGAACGGGCCGGTCCTGCTGGCCATGCTCGGCGTCTGGTACACGAACTTCTTCGGCGCGGAATCGCGTGCGGTCCTGCCGTATTCGAACGATCTGGCCCGTTTCCCGGCCTACCTCCAGCAGCTGACGATGGAGTCCAACGGCAAGTCGGTGCGCGCCGACGGCACCCCGGTGACGACCTCGACCGGCGAGATCTTCTGGGGCGAGCCGGGAACCAACGGTCAGCACGCCTTCTACCAGCTGCTGCACCAGGGCACCCGGCTGATTCCCGCCGATTTCCTCGGCTTCGCCCGCTCGACCGACGACCTGCCGACCCGCGACGGCACCGGCAGCATGCACGACATCCTGATGAGCAACCTGTTCGCGCAGAGCAAGGTGCTGGCGTTCGGCAAGACCGCCGAGGAGATCGCCGCCGAGGGCACCGATCCGAAGCTGGTGCCGCACAAGGTGATGCCGGGCAACCGCCCGAGCACCACGATCCTGGCGCCGGAGCTCACCCCCTCGACGGTGGGTCAGCTGATCGCGCTCTACGAGCACCAGGTGTTCGTCGAGGGCATCGTCTGGGGCATCGACAGTTTCGACCAGTGGGGCGTCGAGCTGGGCAAGCAGCAGGCGCTGGCGCTGATGCCGCTGCTCAGCGAGCCGGAGCAGCCGGTGACGCAAGGTGATTCGTCGACCGACGAGCTCATCGAGTGGTATCGGGCGCACCGCCGCTGACCTCGCCCGCCGCCGGGGGTTCCGGGCGGATGGCGGCGAGCCTGCGGGTGACGCTGCTGGTCACGATGGTCGCCAGGGTGCCGATCACCACCAGGTCGAACGCGATCTGCACCATCGTCGCGATCCGGGCCACCTGACCGACGGCGTGGACGTCGCCGTAGCCGATGGTGCCGAGGGTGGACATCGTGTAGTACAGCGCGTCGGTACGGGTCTCCAAGCCGTCGAACTCGCCCGGTCGATGTTGTTGCAGCCGGTAGTAGAACAGCGAGAAGACCACGCAGACGATGCAGACGACGAGCAGCACCCCGTCGACGCGGCCGCCCGCCGACGGTGGCGCGTTCAGGAAGTACTGGATCCGCCGCCAGACCAGCCAGGCCAGGCCGACCACGCCCGCGACGAAGCTGACGATCCCGAACACCCGCCCCGGCCAGGCGTCTATCTCGAACACCCCGTTCAGCGGCACGCTGTAGTAGAGCAGCAGCGCGCACAACGCCGCGCCGCCGTTGCGCAACGCATGCCCTGGCACTGACACTCGCCGATCCCGCGTCATCGCTCCATGATTGCCCGCTGCCGCCGATTTCCGCGGTACGCGCGCCGCGCTCAGCCGATCCGATAGCCCGCGTCCGCCGCCGTCAGCACCTGATCGGCGCGGTGTCTGCTCGCGGCGATCAGGTCGGCGTTGCGCAGATCGCTGTCGGTGACTTTCGTGGATGCTTCGGCCGCCGAGCGTCCACCGACGGTGTGCCGGTGCAGCAGTCGTTCGGTGAGGACCGCGCGCGGCGCGTCGAGATACCAGCAGATGTCGAGCAGTCCGCGGACCTCAGCCCAGCCAGGTGCCTCGGCACCGGTGAGCAGCAGGTAGTTGCCCTCGACGAGGACGATCCCTTCGTCGCGCACGATCACGCCGCCGTGTGTCGGCTCGTCGATGGCCCGGTCGAACAGCGGCCACGGCACCGGCTCGCCGATCGGCGTCTGCCGCAGCGCCCGTAGATCGGTGACGAATCCGGCCGCGTCGAAGGTGTCGGGCTCACCCTTGCGGGCCAGCGCTCCTCGCGCGCGCAGCACCTCGTTGCGCAGGTGATAACCGTCCATCGGGGCGACCACGGCGGGTCGCCCCGACCGGCCGAGTTCCGCGCAGAGACGCTGGGCCAGCGTCGATTTACCCGCGCCGGGCGGCCCGGCGATGCCGAGCAAGAAGCGCTGCCCTGGCGCGGCGCCACGCGGAATCCGCCGAGCCAAGTCGCTCACCGACAGGATGCCGCTCGCCGAGGTCACCGGATCACCCTAGGCGACGACGCACCAGGCCGGGTGCCGTTGCGACCGGCACCGGCATCAGCCTGCGAATCGCAACCACTGGTAGGTGACGTCCGAGTAGCTGATCGTCCGGTCGCCGGAGGCCCGGGGACTCCTTGCCCGCACGGACAACGCGGCTCACCGACCCATCCGCGCCGCGATCACTGCACGTCGACGAAGGCCCGCTCGATGATCGCGCCGGTATCCACTCCGACGGGCAGGGTGCCGAAGGCGATGCCCCAGTCGCCGCCGAGGCGGGTCGCGCAGAAGGCGTCGGCGACGGCCGGATGACCGTGGCGCACCAGCTGCGCGCCCTGCAGGACCAGCGCCATCAGTTCGATTACCCGGCGGGCCCGGTACTCGATATCGGACAGGTCGCTGAGTTCCTTGCCGACCCGGTCGATCGCGTCGTCCAGGCGCGGGTCGGCGCCGCGGGCGAGGCCGACCTCGGCGAAGTACGCCTCGACGGTCTCGGGCTGACGGCCCATGGCGCGCAACGCGTCCAGCGCGGCGACATTGCCCGACCCCTCCCAGATCGACATCAGCGGCGCCTCCCGGTACAGCCGCGGCATGCCCGATTCCTCGGCATAACCGTTGCCGCCCAGGCATTCCAGCGCCTCGGCCGCGTGCGAGGGCGCGCGCTTGCACACCCAGTACTTGGTGATGGCCAGCGCGATCCGGCGCAGCGCGGCCTCGGCCGGATCACTGCCCGCGCGGTCGGTGGCACCGGCCAGGCGCATCATCACGGTCGTGGCCGCATCGGACTCGATGACCAGGTCGGCCAGCACATTGCGCATGGCGGTCTGATCGATCAGCTTGGCGCCGAACGCTTCCCGATGCCTGGCGTGGTGCACCGCGGTAACCGCGCCGAGCCGCATGCCGGTGGCCGAGCCGATCACACAGTCGAGGCGGGTCATGTTGACCATCTCGATAATCGTCTTCACGCCCGCGCCCTCGGCGCCGACGAGCCAGCCGGTGGCGTTCTCGTACTCGATCTCCGAGGACGCGTTGGACTTGTTGCCCAGCTTGTCCTTGAGCCGCTGGATGCGGATCGGGTTGCGGGTGCCGTCGGGCAGCACGCGCGGCAGCAGGAAACACGACAGCCCGCCGGGAGCCTGCGCCAGGGTCAGGAACATGTCCGACATGGGCGCCGAGGTGAACCACTTGTGCCCGACGATCCGGTACGAACCGTCCGGCCGCGGCGCTGCGGTGGTGGTGTTGGCCCGCACGTCCGAGCCGCCCTGCTTCTCCGTCATCGACATGCCCGCGATCAGCCCGGCCTTGGTCGACGGCTCGCGGAGGCCGAAATCGTAGGTGCGCGAACCGAGTAGCGGCTCGTACTTCGCGGCCAGTTCCGGATTGTGGCGCAGCGCGGGCACCACCGCGTAGGTCATCGAGATCGGGCACATGTGGCCGGCGTCGGCGATGCCCCAGGTGTAGAACTTGGCGGCGCGGGCGGTGTGCGCGCCGGGGCGCTCGTCGAGCCACGGCGATCCGTGCAGGCCGTGCGAGACAGCGACATTCATCAGGTCGTGCCAGTGCGGGTGGAATTCCACCTCGTCGACGCGATGGCCCCAGCGGTCGTGGGTGTGCAGCACCGGCGGGTACTCGTTGGCGAGCCTGCCCCACTCCTGCGCGGCGACATCGCCCGCGAGCCTGCCGAGTTCACGCACCTCCGCCTCGGCCCAGCCAGCGCCTTCGCGGTGCAGACCCTCGATCAGCGCGGGGTTGCGCGCGGCGTCGAAGGGCACGAGCGGGGGTACCTGGTTGAACACTTCATGGGTCTGCATGGCCGGAACTCCTTCGACTACGACGATTCCGGGCGCGCACCGAGGGCGCGCACGGCGAAAGCAACCAATTCGGGGATGACGGTCTCGGCGTGCGGTGCCGCGGCCAGCGGACCGACCAGCACCTCACCGATCGCGCCGACGAGTGCGGCGGCGCTGACGGACGGGTCTTGCGCGGGCAGGCGGCCCTCGGCGATGCCGTGCGCGATCGCGGACTCGAACGACGCGGCGAAGGCACGCCGGAACTCCAGCCGCTGCGCGTCGACGGCCGCGTCGACCGGCTCGGCCAGCAGCACGTACGCGAGTTTCGGGTTCTTGAGCGCGCGCCCGGCGAAGGTCTCCACCGCCGCGCTGACCCGCTGCAGGACATCACCCTCGGCCACGGCGGAGCGCACCGCGTCGACCTCACGGGCGACCACGGTCTCGAACACCGCGGCGACGAGCTCGGCCTTGTTCTCGAACTGCTTGTAGACGGTGCCGGTGGCGACGCCCGCCTCCGCGGCGACCGCGGCCATCGACAATCCGGCGAACCCGTCACGAGAGAGCACCCTGGTCGAGCCCTGCACGATCAGCGCCCGTTGCGCGTCGAGCCGGGCCTGCACGGCCGGGGTCCTGCGGTACACCATACGAAGAAGTGAACCACCGATTCACCTCTTCACACAAGAGGCATCTGGCCGTATGGTCGAAAGATGCCTGTACGCGTCGAACACGTGGGCCCGGTCACCACGGTGATCCTGGATCGCCCCGAAGCCCGCAATGCAGTAGACGGCCCGACCGCCCGCGCCCTGGCCGACGCCTTCCGCGCGTTCGACGCCGACCCGAACGCCTCGGTGGGGGTGCTGTGGGGCGAGCACGGCACGTTCTGCGCCGGCGCCGACCTCAAATCGCTGGGCACCGAGAACAGCAATCAGGCCACCGAGGACGGCGACGGCCCGATGGGCCCGACCCGCCTGCGCCTGTCCAAGCCGGTGATCGCCGCGGTCTCCGGCTACGCCGTGGCGGGCGGCCTCGAGCTGGCACTGTGGTGCGATCTGCGCATCGCCGAGCAGGACGCCACCTTCGGCGTCTTCTGCCGCCGCTGGGGCGTGCCGCTCATCGACGGCGGCACGGTGCGCCTGCCGCGCATCGTCGGCGAGGGCAGGGCCTTGGACATGATCCTCACCGGGCGAGCCGTGAGCGCGCCCGAAGCGCTGCAGATGGGCCTGGTCACCCGCGTCGTCCAGCCCGGCCAAGCCCGCCGGGTCGCCGAGGAACTGGCCGCGCAACTGGCCGTCCTCCCCCAGACCTGTCTGCGCTCGGACCGCGCCGCGCTCTACGACCAGCACGGCCACCCCGAGGACGAGGCGATGCGGATCGAATTCCAGCACGGACTGAAAGCCCTCACCGACGGCGCGCTCGACGGCGCCGCCCGCTTCGCCGCGGGCGCGGGCAGGCACGGGAGCGCCGAACACCGGTGACGGACCGGCTCACCGTCGTCGACGAGATCTTCCTGCGTACCCATCGCGGGATGGGCACGCCCATCGCCCTCCAAGGCCTGTGGCGCACCGACGACGCGATGGAACCCGCACTGCTGCAGGCGATTCACGACCGCCTGCGAGTCGGCGACCTCGGCCGCCGGGTGGTCCGCGCCCGGGTCCCCGGAGCGCGCCGCGCCTGGCGGCCGAACACCAGGGCCCATCCCCTCGACCACATCGACTCACCGCTCCCCGCGGACGAGATCCTTCCCTGGGCCGACACCCTCGGCACCGACCTCGACCCCGAGTTCGCCCCCGGCTGGCGCCTGTCCTCCGCGCCACTGAAAGACGGCGGAACCGTTGTCGCCCTGACCTGTTCGCACGTCCTCGCCGACGCCCGCGGCCTCATCCACGCCGTCGCCGCCGCCCTCGATGAACTCGCCGAGGGCGCCACCCATCCGCCGGTCCTGACGACAGAATCGGCCGCCACACCGCCCCCACCAACACTCGCGGCCTGCGACGTATCCACACCGCCGCCCGCGCCGACCACCGCCACCGTGTCGTCACCACTTCCGCGTCATGGCACGACCACCCAGTCGTCCGCACAAACTTCGCCCACGGACGCTCCCCCGCGGCGCACGACATGGCAGGCGCGGACGGGCTCCGGACCGAACACGAGCACCAGCGAACAGCGCTGGAGTACAACGACTTCGGACTGGGCCGATGCCCGGACACAGTGGACCACCATCATCGGCGGCACCGCACGCGCCCTGCGGCGGGGAATTCCCCGACCACCAGCCACCAGCACTCCTGACCCGTTGCGTGGTCGAGTCCTCCACAGCACCCTGCTGACCTTCGACGCCGCCGAGTGGGACGCCACCGCCGCCGCATCCGGCGGAACCCCGAACAGCCAGTTCATCCATCTGGTCGCGAACATCCTGTGGGAGACCGGATTCCAGCGACCCGAGATCGCCGCGAGCCTGCCCGTCGACACCCGCGACGAACCGCGCGTCGACAACGACCTCGCCATGACCGAGATCGCGATGGACCGCTCCGACACCGCCGCGACCATCCGCGACAAGGCCCGCACCGCATACCTACGCCGCATGTCGAGCCCCGCCGGCCTGCCCGAGGAGATCCTCCAGGTACTCCCCGACCGCTGGGCCTATGCCCTGAGCAAGGGCGCGGGTGAACGAGACATCCTGTGCTCCAACATCGGAACGCTCCCGGAGTCCCTGCGCACCGTCGGCACACACCATTGCGGCCGGGTAGCGGCCCGCGCCATCCACCCAGGCCTCACCGAGTACCCCCGCACCCGGCTCTCCGGCTACCTGTCCCGGCTCGGCGACACCTACACGCTGGCCCTGGTCAGCCTGTCCTACGACCGCGAAACACTCGACGCCGCAACAGGTCGCGCCTGTGCCGCCGCAGGGCTGCTCGCCGCGCCCTGGTGATCACACCGCCACCAGTGCGCCGCGCCTGATGACCCCGGTGACCAGCGCGCCATCGCGCCGAGCCCACCACCGGGCCCGCACGCCCACATCGCGACGAACCTCGCCGGGCCCGCGCCCACATCGTGACGAACCCACCGCCGACCTCCACACCGCATCGTGGTGATCAGGCCGCCGTCATCCCGGTGAGCAACACCCGCAATCCCCATACGAACTGATCCACCGAGTTCCACGCGGCGATCTCGTCCAGGTGCGCCGCGGTGCGCGGCCAACGCGCAGCGTCGACATCGTCCAGGGCGGCCCGCCGCTGGGCGATGCGCTCGGATTCCGGTGGCAGTGGCGGCTTTCCGTCGGTCTCGGCCACCTCGAGGGCGACCGCGCCGAGGACCTGCACGATCACCGCGTACACCCCGTGCGCCCGCGTCCGCGCGGGCAGACCGCCGCGCGCCAGGCAGCCGAACATCGCCTCGCCGACATCGCGCGCCGCCGGTCCGTTCGTCGGACCCGACATCATCAGCGTCGCGACCGCGGGATGCGCGAGCAGCTGGTCGCGCAGCCCGAGGGCGAACTGGATGACCGCGGCGGTCCATTCGACGCCGGGATCGGACAGCGGACCGAGCGGGACCGCGGCGAGCACCCGCTCGATCACCGCGCCCTCCAGGTCCGCGCGGCTGGCGACATAGGTGTACACCGCGTTCGGGTTGACCCCGAGCCGCGCGGCGACGGCCCGGATCGACAGGGCGCTCGGCCCGCCGTCGTCGAGCAGGTCGAGCGCGGTGTCGACGACCTGCTCCTCGGTGAACGACCGCCGCGTCGGCCGCGGCACACCCCGCTGACCTGTTGACTTCCCGTCCGGCATGCGCTGGACTGTACCCCGTACAGCTATCTGTACTCCGTACAGCCAGAACGGATCTCTCATGCGCACCAAGCCATGGCCCGCCCTCACGCTGCTGATCTCCGCCCCGATCCTGATGAACCTCGCGTTCACCGGCTTGGGTGTGTCGTTCGACTACCCCGACGTCCTGCAACTGCCCGCGACCGAAGCGCTGGCGAAATTCCGCGCCGAGCAGACCACCGTCGTCCTGGTTCCGCTCGGCGTCGAGTCCGCCGGGCTCACCAATTTCCTCGGCTACCTCCTGTGGAGCGCGTGGCTACTCGCCTTCGCCACGCTGCTCGCCCGTCACGGCGCGATGCCGAGTCGTGTCGCCAGCCAGGGAAGTTGAACGCGGAGCCCGATGGACCACACCGCGAAGTCGTGCCCACCGGGCACGATCTGCAGCCGGACATCCATGCCGGCGGCCTTGGCCGCGTGGAACATCCGCTCGACCTGCGGCCGGTACTGCTCGTCGTCGGCCCCGACCACGAACGCGCCCGCGGAATCCGGGTAGGTCCGGCCGAGCAGATCGAGCGGGTTGGCCCGCGGCGGCGCGGAGGTGTCGCCACCGAAGGCGGCATCGACCGTGCGCTGCCGGTCGCCGAGGGTCGGCTCGTCCGGGCCCGACATGTCGAGGAAGGTGGGATAGACCTGCGGATAGTTGGTCGCCAGTCGCAGCGCGCAGGTGCCGCCGGAGGACAGTCCACCCACTGCCCAGGCCCGCGGATCGGGATCGATCTGCAGGTTCGCCTTCGTCCAGGCGGGCACGTCGACGGCCAGGTAGGTGGCCACATCGCCCAGCCGCGAATCCAGGCACAGCGGATTCTCCAGCTGACCGCCGGTGCCGTCGGCGACCACGACGACAGGCGCGAGACCGCGGTGCGCACGGGCGAATTCATCCAGGGTCTCGGTCAGCCTGCCGTCGGCGAACCAGTCCTGCGATGTCCCCGGTTCGCCCGCGAGCAGCACCAAGACCGGCAGCAACGGCCGCGGATCCGCGAAATAGGCAGGGGGCAGATAGATCTGGGCCTCCCGGGCGGCGAAACCGGAGGCGGTCGGCGGCACGGCCGCGGTCAGCACCTCGCCGCCCTTGGGCAGTCCACCGGGTGCGGACCACACCGATTCCAGCGGCCGCCCGCTGATCACCTGCTCTCGCAGGGTCAGCTGATCGGCGTGGACCCGCTTGACGTCGTCGTCGATCCCGAGCACGGCACCCACCGTCGGATACGACGGGTACCTCAGATTGATCCCGGTGCCGACCGCCACCAGCACCGCGACGGCCGCGAGGGCCGTCACCACCCCGGTCCACACCGTCCGGCGCACCAGAATCCGCGGGACGATCAGCAGGACCGCGGCCACGCCGATCGCGATCAGCATGTACACCGACAACCCGATCGGGTCGGGGTACAGCTGCCATACCTCTTCCACGAACAGGTACAGCGCGACGGTCAGGACGGCGGCGGCCAGCAGGGCGACCGGCATCGCCGCCCTTCGATAGCGATGCGCGCGGGGGAACAGCAACCACACCGCACCCAGCACGCCGAGCAACGGAAGCACCACCGGGAGCCACCCGTTGAGCAACGACAATTCGCCAACCCTCGTCATCGCGACCTCCATAGATTCACGTCCATAGATGCACGTCAACGCCGAACCGGGGGCCGCAAGCGGCCACGATGACCTACGGTACACAGAGATCTTCACCGCGCCCGGATGCCGCACTCGCAGCAAAGGTGGATCGATGAACGACAACGCAGCCGCCGCCGAACCGGGCGCGCTCGCCGTAGCGGGCACCGTGCTCCGCCGGGTGCCGTTCACGATCGCCTTCCTCGTCCTGGTCGCCATCCTCGGCATCGCGACCGGCGGCCTCTGGCGCAGGCTCGACGCCAGGTCCTGGTTCCCCGACATCGCCTACGGCTGGCTCGCCCTCACCGAGGGCAAGTGGTGGACTCCGCTGTCGGGCTGGTTCTTCGGTCTGACCCCCGTCCAATACGTGATGATGGCACTCTTTTTCGCGCTCGCCGTCGGCTGGACCGAGTGGCGGCTCGGCACCGCGCGCACCGCGCTGGTGTGTGTGAGCGGCCACCTGATCGGCGTCCTCGGCGCCTCGGTGACGGTCGGCCTGCTGGTGCCAACCCACCTCGGCTGGGCGGACCGGCTCGCCGAGGTCCGCGACGTCGGGTTCACCACGGCGGCCATCGCGGCACTCGCCGCGGTCTCGGCGACGCTGCGTTCACCGTGGCGGCTGCGGGTGCGCGCGGTGCTGGTGGCGCACGTGTCGATCACGTTCCTATTCGAGTCGACCTTCGCCGATCTCATGCACGTGTTCGCGCTCGCGGCGTGGTTTCCCCTGGGCGAGAAGCTGTTCAGCCGCACCGAGCACGGGTTCTGGCCGCGCACCCGGCGCGAGGTGCGGATGCTGGGGTCCATCGGCCTGCTGCTGATCGCCGCGGTCTCGGTGCTGGTGTATTTCTTCCCCGCCGACAGCCTGCTCGGGCCGACCGAGAACGAGCGCGGCTCGCTGTGGAGCACGATCCTCACGGTCGTGGTGATCGCGGCGATCGCCGATCAGCTGCGCAAGGGACGGCGCTGGGCGTGGTGGGTCGCCGTCGCCTACGGCACGTTGCACGTGGTGCTCACCCTGATCACGCTGGGCGTGGCCATCGGCGCCGACTACGAGACCACCGGCGCGGTGACCGTCGGCACCGCCCTGCTGTGGGCGGGCGAGGTGGCGCTGCTCTACGGCGGCCGCGGCGCGTTCCGGGTGCCGGCCCGGCGCAAGATCACCGACGGCGCGCTGTCGGGCGCCGACCCCGGCGCCGCGGTGCGTGACCTGCTCGCCCGCTACGGCGGCAGCACCATGTCGTGGATGACGACCTGGCCCGAGAACAAGTACTGGTTCGCCGCCGATGGTCAACGCTACGTCGCCTATCAACGGCACGCGGGCACTGTCATCGCGCTGACCGTCCCGGTCGGCCCACCGGATCTGCTGCCCGACACCATCGCCCGCTTCACCGATCGATGCGAGGCCGAGGGCCTGGTGCCGTGCCTGTTCTCCACCACCGACGCCGTGGCCGACCTGGCGGGCGAACTCGGCTGGCGCAGTGTGCAGATCGCCGAGGACACCATCGTCGACCTCGCGCAGCTCGAGTTCAAAGGCAAGGCGTGGCAAGACATCCGGTCCGCGATCAACAAGGCGAACAAGGAGGGCATCGATTTCAGGATGGTCCACCTCGCCGAGGAGCCGTTCGCGGTGCTGGCACAGGTGCGCGCGATCTCCGAGGAGTGGGTCGGCGAAAAGGGCCTACCCGAAATGGGATTCACGCTCGGCGGTGTGGAGGAGGCGCTGGATCCCGCAGTCCGCGTCGGCCTGGCGATCGATGCGGGCGGCTGCGTGCACGGCGTCACCTCGTGGCTGCCGGTGTACGCGCCCGGCGGCGAGATCCGCGGCTGGACCCTCGACATGATGCGCAGGCGGCCCGGCGGCTTCCGCCCGGTGGTGGAATTCCTGATCGCCTCCGCCTGCCAGACATTCAAAGAGGAAGGCGCCGAGATCATTTCGCTCTCCGGCGCCCCGCTCGCCCGCAGCGCGGCCACCGACGGCACCGAGCCGATCGATCGATTGCTCGAAGGGCTCGGCGCCGCCATGGAGCCGTACTACGGTTTCCGGTCGCTACACGCGTTCAAGGCGAAGTTCCGGCCCCGCCACGAACCGGTGTTCCTGTGCTATCGCGACGAGGCCGACCTGCCGCGGATCGGGATCGCGCTGACCAAGGCGTATCTGCCGGAGGCCTCCGCCAAAGACTTGATGGCGCTGGGCGCCTCGGGCCACTGATCCGCGTCGGCGGTAGGCGGTCAGCCGACGACCGGAGCCGGCGGCGAGCGGTCAGCCGACGACGACCGGGCTCGGCGTCACCCGCGACGCGACATCGTCGGGTACCTCGACGCCCGGTTCGAGGTCGGCGGAGGTGACGGGCTCACCCCATACCTGTCGCAACGGCAGCACGCCCGCCCACACCCCACCGGTCTCGATATCGGCCTCGTCGTCCTTCGGACCGCCCGCACGCACCTTCACCGAGGCCTCGGTGAGATCGAGCGCGAGCACCATCGTCGCCGCCATCTCCTTGCGGCTGGGCGGGCGCACCCGATCCCAGGCCCCCGGCGCCGCGTGCTCCACGATCACCCGCAGGGCGTTGTCGCGTTCGGCCTCGTCGGTGACCAGCACCGCCCTGCCCCGGATCACCGCGGACCGGAAGTTCATCGAGAAGTGCATGGCCGAGCGCGCGTACACCAGCCCGTCGACATGCGTCACCGCCACGGAGATGTCGGTGCCGATCGCGGCACGCATATTGCCCGCGCCGGTGGAACCGTGCAGATAGAGCGTGTCGCCCGCGCGGCCGTAGACGGTCGGCAGCACCACGGGCGACCCGCCGAGCAGGACACCGAGGTGGCAGACCAGGCCCGCGTCGAGCACCGCGTCGAGCTCGGCCCGGTCGGTCCTGCCGCGTTCCTTGGCACGGGTCAGCGTGGTGCGCGGAGTCGGCGACAAAGGGGTCCTGGTGGCGTCGTGCGTGGTCATAAGATGAGCTTCGCCGAAGAAATGGACCGTGAATAGGTCCAATTCGACAGAAGATCAACAGGCCAATTCGAGGTGGGCGATGCTCGACGACCTTCCGATTCCGCTCGACCGGACCACCGCCGAACCGCTGTCGGTGCAGGTAGCCGATGCCCTGCGGGCCGCGGCGACCGGCGGAGTACTGCGCGTCAGCGACCGGCTGCCGTCCTCGCGCGCGCTGGCGCAGCGGCTCGGGGTGAGCCGGGCGGTGGTGTCGACCGCCTACGACCAGCTGCACGCGGAGGGCTGGCTCACCGGGCGGCGCGGTTCCGGCACCTACCTGAGCACGGCCCCCGCGGCCGCGCCACCCAGCGCAGATCCGGGCGACTACGCCGACCCCGACGCCGGTCTGCTCGATCTCCGCCCCGGTGCGCCGTGCGCGGACGCCGTCGACCCGGCCGCCTGGCGACGTGCCTGGCGGGCGGCGGGCGACCACCCGGCCGATACCCGCAAGGACCGGGCGGGCGAGCCGGAATTCCGGGCGGCGGTCGCCGAGCACCTGCTGCGGCATCGCGGGCTGGCCGCGGGCGCCGCCTCGGTGGTGCTGGCGACGGCGGGCACCAGCTCCGCCGTCGGCGAGCTCGCCTCGGCACTGCTGCGCCCCGGCGACACCGTCGCGATCGAGGACCCCGGGTATCTCCGGGCCGTCGGCGCGTTCCAGGCGGCCGGTGTGCGCGTGCTACCGGTACCCGTCGACGGCGACGGATTGCGCGTCGACCTGATTCCGGCGGGCGTGCGCGCGGTGTATTGCACACCGGCACACCAGTTTCCACTCGGCGCCAGAATGCCGGCGGCCCGCCGGGTCGAGCTGATCGAATTCGCCAGGGCGAAGGGCATCTTCGTCATCGAGGACGACTACGACGGCGAATTGCGCTACGACTCGGCGCCACTGCCGCTGCTGGCCTCGATGGCGCCCGACGTGGTCGTGCACCTCGGCACCACCAGCAAGATCATCGCCACCACCCTCGGCGTCGGCTGGCTCGTCGCCCGCCCCGGCATCGCCGACGCGGTGCTGGCCCACCGCACCCACACCGGCACCGCCCCGAGCCCTGCCGGTCAGCGGGTGCTCGGCGAGTTCGCCCGGCACGGCGATCTGGCCCGGCACCTGCGCCGCCTGCGCCGGGTCGTGCCGCCGCGCCGCGCGCTCGTCGTCGACGCACTCGCCCGCCGCGGGCTTCCGGTCGTCGGCGACGACGCGGGCTCGCACGTGGTCGTCGAGCTCCCTGATGCCGCCGCCGAACAGCACGCCGTCGCCGCTGCCCGCGCCCGCGGCGTGCTGCTGGACGGCCTGGCCCGCCACCACCTGGCCGAAGAACACCGGTTCGGAGTCGCGATCGGCTACACGGCGTTAACCGCCGCCGAGCTGGCCGAAGCCATGCCGATCGCCGCCGACTGCCTCGCCGCCGCACAGCCCGATCCACCGGCACGGTCGTAGCATGGACCGAGACCCCGCGCGGGTCACGGTTCAGGCACTACCCTCCGACCATCGAAGCGGTGAGCACATGAACGATCAGGACATTCTGGCGCGAATCAAACAGCTGGTCGACGACGAGCACGCCCTGCGAGCCAAGGCCATCGCCGGCGAGATCGATCCCGTCGCCGAACGCCAGCAGCTGGCCCAGCTGGAAGTGATGCTCGACCAGGCCTGGGATCTGCTGCGGCAGCGCCGCGCCCGCTACGGCTCCGCCGAGTCACCCGACGACACCGCGCTGCGTTCCCCGCGTGAGGTCGAGGGCTATCTGCAGTGACCGACGCCGAATACGACGTCATCGTCCTCGGCGCGGGCCCGGCGGGTGAGAACGCCGCCGCCTACGCCATCGCGGGCAGCGACCGCACGGCCGCGCTCGTCGAACGGGAACTGTTCGGCGGTGAATGCAGCTACTGGGCGTGTATCCCCAGCAAGGCGCTGCTGCGTACCGGCGCTGTGCTCGGTCTCGGCCAGGCGATGCCCGGCCTGTCCGCGAGCGGTCCGCAGGTCGCCGACGTGCTCGCGCGCCGCGACACCTTCGTGCATCACCACGACGACACCTCCCAGGTCGACTGGGCGAAATCCGCCCGTATCGACCCGATCCGCGGGGCAGGCAGGCTCGTCGGCGAACGGCTCGTCGAAGTCGTCACCGACGACGGTGTCCAGCGCCTGCGCGCCCGGCACGCGGTCGTGCTGGCCACCGGCACCGCCGCCGCGATCCCCGGCATACCCGGCGTCCGCGAGGCACTGCCGTGGATCTCCCGCGACGCCACCAACCTGACCGTGGTCCCCCGCCGGGTCGCGATCATCGGCGGCGGGGTGGTCGCCTGCGAGGCCGCCACCTGGCTGGCCGAACTCGGCGCCGAAGAGGTGACCATGCTGGTCCGCGGCGACCGCCTGCTTCCCCGCGCCGAACCCTTCGCCGCCGAGCTGGTGTTGCGGGGTCTGCGCGATACCGGCGCCGTCACGGTCCGGCTGCACACCGAACCGCACCTCGTCTCCCGGCGCGACCCCGAGGACACCGGCGTCGGCCGCATCCACGGCGGTCCGGTCACCATCGTTCTCGACGACGGGGAGATCGAGGTCGACGAACTGATCGTCGCCACCGGCCGCACGCCCGCCACCGAAGCACTCGGCCTGGACGCGGTCGGCCTGCCTCCGGGTTATGTCGAGGTCGACGACCAGCTGACCGTCCGCGGTGTGCCCGGTGACTGGCTCTACGCCGTCGGCGACGTGAATCACCGTGCGGCACTGACCCATATGGGCAAGTACCAGGCCAGGGTGTGCGGTGACGTGATCGCCGCCCGCGCCGAGGGCAAGTCCCTGGACAGCATGCGCTACACCGCGAGCGCCGACCATCAGCAGATACCGCAGGTCGTCTACACCACACCGGAACTCGCCTCCGTCGGCCTCACCGAAAAGGAGGCGCGCGCCGCGGGCCACACCGTCGACACCGTCGAGCTGGACATCGCCGTGGCGGGCTCGGCCCTGTCCCGCGACGACTTCCACGGCCGCGCGAAACTCGTCGTCGACACCGCCGCCGACCGGCTGCTCGGCGCGACCTTCGTCGGCCCCGACATGGGCGAACAGTTGCACGCGGCCACCATCGCGGTGGTCGGCCGGGTTCCGCTGGAGACGCTGTGGCACGCGGTCCCCGCGTTTCCCGCGGTCAGCGAGTTCTGGCTGCGCCTACTGGAGGCGTGGCGCGACAAACGGTGAGCTACTTGAGCAGACGCGACATCCGCCGGTCGGCGAGCACCTTGCCGCCGGTCTGGCAGGTGGCGCAGTACTGGAAGGACCGCTCCGCGTAGGACACCTCGCGCACGGTGTCACCACAGACCGGGCACGGCTGCCCGGTCCGCGCGTGTACCCGCATGCCCGAACGCTTCTCGCCCTTGAGCCGGGCCGCGTCCTGCCCGACCGACCGGTCGACGGCATCGAGCAGCACCTCGCGCATGGTGGTGTACAACTGCGAAACCTTCTCCGCCGGTATCGTTTTCGTAGTGGCGAACGGGGAGATCCTGACGGTGTGCAGGATCTCGTCGGAGTAGGCGTTGCCGATTCCGGCGAGCAGCGTCTGATCAACCAGCGCCGTCTTGATCCGCTGCGACGTGCCTTGCAGCAGCGCGGCGAACTCGTCCTCGGTCACCGCCAGCGCGTCCGGCCCGAGCCGCGCGATCCCGGGCACGGCCTTCGGATCGTCGACGACATAGACCGCCAGCCGCTTCTTGGTCCCCGCCTCGGTGAGATCGATCGAGGGCGTCGCACCCTCCGGCGTGAAGAAGTGCACCCGCAAAGCCAGCGGCGACTTACCACCGGGCTTGGGCGGCAACGGATTCGGTTCGTCGACCCACCGCAGCCAGCCACCGCGCGACAGGTGCGTGATCAACCACAGCCCACCGCAATCCATCCCGAGGAATTTCCCCCACCGCCCCGCCCCGGTGACATCACGCCCGGACAGCGCCGTGACCGGCGGGTCGAACGTCTTCACCGCGCTCAACGCGGCCACGTCGACACGCCCCACCACCGCGCCGACCGCATGGTCCCGCAGGAACTGCGCCAGCGCCTCTACCTCCGGTAGCTCGGGCACCCGGCCAGTTTATCGCTCACCTGCCCCGCAGGAGGTAGACGTCCATGATCCAGCCCTTGGCGGCGCGCAGTTCCGCGCGGCGGGTCACGATCCGCTGTTCCACCTCGCGCAGCGGGCCCTCGATCAGGGTCTCGTCGGGCATGCCCAGGTAGGCGCCCCACCAGATGTGCACGTCGTCGCCGGGGATCTCGGTGAACGAGCAGTCGCCGTCGAGCATCACCACCGTCGAGCCCGCGCCGAGGCCTTCCTCGCGCAACCGGCGGCCGGTAGTGACGTGGACGGGCTCACCGATCCGGTGCAGCACCACGCGGTGGCGGGCGGCGAGCGCGGCGACACTGGTGACGCCGGGGATCACCTCGTAGTCGAAGCTGGTGCGGCCGCGGGCCAGCACGTGCTCGACCATCCGCAGGGTGCTGTCGTAGAGCGCGGGATCGCCCCACACCAGGATCGCGCCGACCCCGTCCACCTCGTCGAACGCGGCCTCGAGCAGTTCGGCGCGGCGTTCGTGCCAGTCCTGGACGACACCGGCGTAGTCGTCGGGGGTGCGGTCGCGCGGCGGGTCGGTGATCTCGATGATCCGGTGCGGTCCGGCGACGTGCTCGGTCAGGATCGCGGTGCGCACGTCGACCAGTTCCTGCTTTTCGGCGCCCTTGCCGATGACGAAGAACGCGTCGGCGTGTCGCATGGCCTTGACTGCCTGCATCGTCACCTGGTCGGGGTCTCCGGCACCGATGCCGATCACGTAGAGCTTGCGCATACGCGGAGAGCTTGCCAGGTGTCGTGCACCGTAGAATCGCCAGGCGTGGCCACCCCTGACACGCAGTACGAGGACCTGCTCCGGCACGTGCTGGAGCACGGCACGCCCAAAGCCGATCGCACCGGCACCGGAACCCGCAGTATCTTCGGTCATCAGCTGCGCTACGACCTGGCCGAGAGCTTTCCGCTGATCACCACCAAGCGGGTCCACCTCAAGTCGATCGTCTACGAATTGCTGTGGTTCCTGCGCGGCGACTCCAATGTGTCCTGGCTGCGCGAACACGGCGTCACCATCTGGGACGAATGGGCCGACAACAAGGGCGAGCTCGGCCCGGTCTACGGCGTGCAGTGGCGGTCGTGGCCCACCCCCGACGGCACCCACATAGACCAGATCGCCCACGTACTGCACACCCTGCGCACCGACCCGGATTCGCGCCGGATGATCGTCTCGGCCTGGAACGTGGCCGATCTGGACAAGATGGCGCTGGCGCCGTGCCACGCCTTCTTCCAGTTCTATGTGGCCGACGGCAAGCTGTCGTGCCAGCTGTATCAGC
The DNA here is from genome assembly GCF_042720195.1 of Nocardia sp. NPDC058497. Taxonomy (NCBI): domain Bacteria; kingdom Bacillati; phylum Actinomycetota; class Actinomycetes; order Mycobacteriales; family Nocardiaceae; genus Nocardia; species Nocardia sp. NPDC058497. Next base: position 28,704 of record NZ_JBHXMY010000004.1, read on the forward strand.
GCAGCGCCGACCTGTTCCTGGGCGTGCCGTTCAATATCGCCAGCTACGCGCTGCTCACGCTGATGATGGCCCAGCAGACCGAACTGGAACCCGGTGAGTTCATCTGGACCGGCGGCGACGTGCACATCTACGACAACCACGTCGAGCAGGTGCGCGAACAGCTCGCCCGCGAGCCGTACCCGTTCCCTGCCATGCACCTGCGCGCGGCGCCGAGCCTGTTCGACTACAGCTACGAGGACGTCGAGCTCACCGGTTACCAGCACCACCCGGCCATCAAGGCGCCGGTGGCGGTGTGAGTCGCGGTATCAACCTGATCTGGGCGCAGACCGCCGACGGCGTCATCGGTGTCGACAACACCATCCCGTGGCGCCTGCCCGAGGACATGGCCAATTTCCGGGACACCACCATGGGTCACCCGGTGATCATGGGCAGGCGCACCTGGGATTCGCTGCCCGCCTCGTTCCGTCCGCTGGCCGGGCGCCGCAACATCGTGGTCACCCGCCAGACTGATTGGGCAGCCGAGGGCGCCGAACGCGCAGGCTCACTGCCCGACGCGCTGGCGATCGCGGGCGATGTCGACGTGTGGGTGGCCGGCGGCGGCGAGATCTACCGCGCCGCGCTCCCGTTGGCCACATCGCTGCTGGTCACCGAGGTCGACACGACCGTCGAGGGCGATGCCTTCGCCCCGGCCATCGGGCCCGAGTGGCACGCACCGGAAACCCCGTGGCAGGAGTCGAAAACCGGTCTCCGGTACCGCATTCGCCACTACACCCGGCACTGACAACGCTTGGCTAACGGTCGGCGCAAACGCCCGACCGCGGGCACGGTCTCGGGCATACTCCTGGGTACCAGCCCGCGAGAGCCTGCGAAAGGCGCGATGTCATGGACAAGAAATCGCTGACCGCGGTGGCCCGTCAACAGCTGAAGCTGGCGGCCACCTCGACGAGCGGCCGGAGTTCGCAGACCGTCATCGGCGGCCACACTCACGTGCTGCGGCAGACCGTCGTCGCCCTGACCGAGGGCCAGAGCCTGGCCGAGCACGACAACGCGGGTGATGCCACGATCCAGGTCCTCACCGGCACGCTGATCCTGATCGCGGGCACCGACGAATGGAAGGGCTCGGCCGGTGATCTCATCGTGGTCCCGCGCGCCCGGCACAGCGTCAAAGCCATCGATGACGTGGCCTTTCTGCTGACCGTCGCCAAATAAGGGTTGCCACAAGGCCGCTGACACGCGAGGGCGTGCCGCGAACCTGTCTGCGCGGCGCTCTACTCTGGACGGCATGGGTGAGCCACAGCCGATCCTCGAACCGCTCACGCCGGCCGCCATCTTCCTCGTCGCCACCATCGACGAGGGCGGCGAGCCGGCGGTCCGCGACCTCTTGTCGAACATCTCCGGATTGCGCCGTTCGGTGGGCTTCCGGGTGCCCGGCGAGGGCCTGACCTGTGTCACCTCGATCGGCTCGACGGCCTGGGACCGGCTCTTCACCGGCCCCAAACCCGTTGAGCTGCACGAATTCCCCGGCTACAACGGGCCGGTCCACAGCGCGCCGACCACCCCGGGCGACCTGCTGTTCCACATCAAGGGCGAGACCCAGGGCGCCTGCTTCGAACTCGCCATGGCGATCGGCGAGCGCCTGCGCGGCGCCGCCACCATCGTCGACGAGACCGTCGGCTTCCGGTACTTCGAGCAGCGCGACCTGCTCGGCTTCGTCGACGGCACCGAGAATCCCGAGGGCGGCGCGGCGGTCTCGGCGGCGCTGATCGGCGACGAGGACCCGGATTTCACCGGCGGTAGCTACGTCATCGTGCAGAAGTACACCCACCCGCTCGACCAGTGGAACGCGCTCTCGACCGAGGAGCAGGAGCGGGTGATCGGGCGGACCAAGCTCGGCGACTTCGAACTGCCCGACGACATCAAGCCCGCCGACTCCCATGTCGCGGTGAACACCCTGGTCGACCCCGACGGCACCGAACGCCAGATCGTGCGCGCCAACATGCCGTTCGGCACCGTCGGCCAGGGCGAGTTCGGCACCTACTACATCGCCTACGCCGCCACCCCGAGCGTCACCGAGCGCATGCTGGAACGGATGTTCCTCGGCACCGGCGAGGCGGCCTACGACCGCATACTCGACTTCTCGTTCGCGGTCACCGGCACGCTGTTCTTCACTCCCACCGTCGAATTCCTCGACGATCTGCCGGATGCTCCCGAGTCCGTTGCCACCGAAGAAATTTCCGGTTCGCTGCCCGTGTTCACCCCGGTGGAACCGGCGGGCGCCGCCGCTACCGGCTCGCTCGCCATCGGCTCGATGAAAAGGAGTATCTGATGAACAACCTGCATCGCGAACTCGCGCCGATCACCGACGAGGCCTGGGCGCAGATCGAGGAGGAAGCCACCCGCACGTTCAAGCGCAATATCGCCGGACGCCGGGTCGTGGATGTCTCGGGTCCGCACGGTGTCGCCTACTCGGCGCTCAACCGCGGCAGGCTGACCAAGATCTCCTCCCCGGACGACGGTGTCCAGGCGCATCAGCGGGTGGTGCAGCCGCTGATCGAACTCCGCGTGCCGTTCACCCTGTCCCGCCAGGAACTCGACGATATCGAGCGCGGCGCGGGCGACGCCGACTTCGACAACCTCAAGGCCGCCGCCCAGAAGATCGCCTTCGCCGAGGACCGCGCGATCTTCGAGAGCTACGCCGCCGCCGGCATCGCCGGCATTCGCGAGGCCGCCTCCAACGAACCGGTCGAGCTACCGAGCAATGTCGTCGACATTCCCGACGCGATCTCGCACGCGCTCACCGGCCTGCGCCTGGCCGGTGTGCAGGGCCCGTACTCGGTGGTGCTCAGCGCCGAGCTGTACACGCAGGTCAGCGAGACCTCCGATCACGGCCACCCGATCCGCACCCACATCGAGCGGCTGATCGACGGCGAGATCATCTGGGCGCCCGCGATCAGCGGCGGTTTCGCGCTCACCACCCGCGGCGGCGACTTCGAGCTGGCACTCGGTCAGGACCTGTCGATCGGCTACCTCAGCCACGACGCCGAGACCGTGCAGCTGTACTTCCAGGAGTCCTTCACCTTCCTCGTGGAGACCTCCGAAGCGGCGGTTTCGCTCGGCTCGTGATCGCGGCGCGGTGACCACCGCTAGGGTGGGCCGCGAGTCGTGGAGAGGGAGGTTCGCATGGCGGTCGTGCGTGCCGGTGTCGTGCCCGCTGGTCGGAGCCTGTTCTATTGCCTGATCGGGGTGCTGGCCACCACGGGCGTCGTCGGGTTGTTCCTGGCGATGTTCGGGGTGAACCGGGTCGTCACCGGGATCCTCGTCGGCGCGATCGCCGGGGTCGCGGCCGGGGTCGCGCTGTTCGTGCGTGATGTCGTCGAGCTCACCGAGCACGCGATCTACGCCAGGACCCCGTTCCGTTCGGCGACGGTGCCGTGGGACCGCGTCGTCGGCGGCCGCTTCACCCTCGACGAGCGGTCCCGCTGGGCACTGGCGCTCGACCTGACCGGCGAGACCACCGACGAACTGGTCCTGCTGTCCATCCCGCCGGTGGTCGGCCCGGTCGCGGGCGCCTACGACATGCGCAAACGCGAACAGGTGACCGAGATCCGGGAGATGTTGCGCGCCAAGCGAATCCCGATCACCGTGCTCCCCGAGATCGCGGGCGCGCTGAACCAGCACTGGCAGATCGCCCCGCCGACGGCGCGCTGACCCGGTGCTCACCGCCGAACGCCGATCCTGGCGCTCGGCAGGCGAACTCACCGAATGGTCAGCGCAGCGTGCGGAAGAACTCACGCACATCGGTGGTGAGCAGTTCCGGTTCCTCCAGCGCCGCGAAGTGCCCGCCCCGATCGACGTCATTCCAGCGGACGATGGTGTTCTCCGCCTCGTCGAAGCGGCGGATCGCCACATCGTGGGCGAGCACGAGTACACCGGTCGGCACGCCTGAATTCTCCGGCACCGCACCCCATTCCCCTGGCTGCGCGTAGCCGACATAGCCCGCGGACCCCGCGGTGCCGGTGAGCCAGTAGATCATCGCATTGGTCAGCAGCCGATCACGATCGATGATCTTGTCGGGCAGCGTCTCGCGCGGGTGCGTCCACTCCCGGAACTTGTCCAGGAGCCACGCCAGCTGCCCGATCGGCGAGTCGACCAGCCCATAGGCGAGAGTCTGCGGACGGGTGGACTGCACGGCGATGTAGCCGAACTCCTCGTTCATGAACGCCTCGATCCGCCGGATGCGATCGCGTTCGAGCTCGGTGAGGCTCGCGATGACCTCCTCGGACAGCGGCAGCTGCGGGAACGAGCCAGCGCCACCGTTGACGTGCACGCCGATCACCCGATCCGGCGCCACCCGCCCCACTTCCGGGCTCACCGCCGCGCCGATATCGCCGCCCTGCACCCCGAAGCGCTGGTATCCGAGCCGGGTCATCAGCTCGGCCCACGCTCGCGCGATCCTGCGCACGGTCCACCCACCCTCGGTGACCGGTCCGGAGAACCCGAAGCCGGGCAGTGACGGGATCACCACATGGAAAGCGTCGGCCGGGTCGCCCCCGTGTGCGCGGGGGTCGGTCAGCGGGCCGATCAGGTCGAGGAATTCCGCGACCGAACCGGGCCAGCCGTGTGTCAGCAGCAGCGGCACCGCATCGGGTTCGGCCGAGCGCACGTGCAGGAAGTGGATGCGCTGTCCGTCGATCACGGTCGTGAACTGTTCGTGCGCATTGAGTTTCGCTTCCTCGGCGCGCCAGTCGTAACCGGTGCGCCAGTGGTCGACGAGCTCACGCAGGTAGCGGGTCGGCACACCGGTGTCCCAGTCGTCGCCGGGCAGCGCGGCGGGCCAGCGCGCAGTGTCGAGCCGGTGGCGCAGGTCGTCGAGTTGCTGTTGCGGAATGTCGATACGGAATCGCTGGATCTCGTCGCCTGCTCCGCCTGCTGTCGCTGTTGCAGACTCCCCGCGACTGGACCGGCACCGAACTCGCCGAGCGCTTGGACGTCGACGCGCGCACGGGGCGCCGCGATATCGAGAAGCTGCGCGCACTCGGCTATCCGGTCGACGCGACGCCCGGCGTCGGCGGCTACCGACTCGGCGCGGGCGCGAAGCTGCCGCCGCTCCTGCTCGACGACGACGAAGCGGTGGCCGTCGCCATCGGCCTGCGTACCGCGGCGGGCGGCACCGTCGCCGGTATCGAGGACAGCTCCCTGCGGGCACTCACCAAACTCGAGCAGGTCCTCCCGTCACGCTTGCGCCACCGGGTCAGCGTGCTGCACTCGGTCACCGTCACGGTCTCCGCCGCCACCACTCCCGTCGATCCCGATGTCCTCACCGCCGTCGCGGGCGCCATCCGCGACAACCATCGCCTCCGATTCGACTACCGAACCCACGACGGCACAGCGACACTGCGCACCGTCGAACCCCACCGCCTGGCCCACACCGGCCGCCACTGGTACCTCATCGCATGGGACATCGACCGCGCCGACTGGCGCACCTACCGCGCCGACCGCCTCACCCCGCGCATCCCCACCGGCCCGCGCTTCACTCCCCGCGAAGCCCCCGACCTCGACCTGGGCGGCTACCTCACCCGAGGCATCACCACCTCCCCCTATCGCTACCAGGCCACCATCACTCTCGCGGTCCCCGCCGCTGCCGCCGCCGACCGCATCGCCCCCACCGTCGGCGTAATCGAACCCCTCGACCCCGAAACCTGTCTCCTCCGCACCGGCGCCAACGACCTCACCGAACTGGCCATCTACATCGCCTCCTTCGACTTCCCCTTCCGAGTCAACGAACCCCCTGAACTCATCACCCACCTCCGCACCCTCGCCACCCGCTTCACCGAGGCCACTCAGCCCTAGAACGCTCAGGTCCGGTCGGCGACAGCCGTGGCCGCCGGGTTGGTGGCATCCCGGATGACGCGGAGGCCGGTGACCAAGCCGTCGAGCTGCGCGGGAGTCAGGAGACCGGTGAGCCATCGCTCCAGGGCCGCCAGATAGTCGGGGAGAGTTTCCTCGAGGCGGCGAACCCCCGCGTCGGTCAACACCGCGTAGGCGCTGCGCCGGTCGGCGGGGGGGGGGGTGGGGGGGAGCCCCCCCCCGCCCGCCCGCCCACCCCGCCACCCCCCCCCCGGGCCCCCCCCCCGCCCCCACAGCTCGGTCTGGGCGGCCAGGTCGGACATGCGCAGCCGCAGCTCCGGCGATCGGCTCAAGCGCGTGAGGGCATTGAGATCGAGGCCGGACAGACCGTGCGCCTTCCACGTCGGCTCCAGCTTCGCGACCAGGCCGCTGTTGGCCTCGAAGAGCAGGCCGGAAATCGTCAGCCGGGGGTCGTCGAACAGTTCGTGCACGGACATGAACACCACCCTAGCCGATATTTGCCGTGCGGATAGTTGACACGAGGAATACCTCGGAGTAAATCTATGCATACGCAATAGTCCTCACGGCAAATATTGGAGTGATCATGCAGGACAACACGTGGGTCGCCGGGTTCCGGACCGGTGTCATCGACCCGAACGAGCAGATCAAGCTCGCCGAATCGCGGGAGTTCAGCGACGAGACGGTGCGCCACGTCATACGCCTGGCCGGTGGCGGCGACGCGCTGCGGGTCCGGTTGACCAACCGCTACGGCACCGCGCCCCTGCGGATCGGGGCCGCGCGGATCGCGCAGCGCAAGGAGAGCTCGGCGGTCATCGCCGACACCGATCGCGAGATCAGGTTCGACGGCGCGGCGGCGTTCACCATCGATCCGGGCGCCGAGCTGGTGAGCGATCCGATCGAACTGCCCGTCACCGCGGGCGAGGACCTGCTGCTCAGCCTGTACCTGCCCACCTCGACCGGGCTCGCGACCTTCGCCCATCAGCCGACCGACATCGCCTACCTGGTCCCCGGCGAGCACACCGCCGACGTGGAACTCACCGACGCACAGGAGGTTCCTTTCCGGTTCTTCGTGACCGGGATCGATGTGCTGGTGACGGATCCGCCGCCGGTCGCGGTGGCGTTCGGCGACTCCTGGTTCGAAGGCGTCGGTACCACCCTGAGCGCCAATCGCCGCTCGGTCGACGTGCTCAATTCCCGGCTTACCCGCGGCTGGGTGGTCAACAACGGCATCGCGGGCAACCGCCTCACCGCCGAGCAGATCGGCGAATCCGGTCTCGGCCGTTTCGAATCCGACGCACTCCGGGTGCCGGGTGTCACCGATGTCCTGGTCAACTTCGGCATCAACGATCTCATCCTCGGTGCGATGGGCGGTCAGCCGTCGGCGACCGCGGAGGATCTCATCGCCGGATTCACCGAGCTGGCCGCCCGCGCGCACGCGGCCGGACTCCGCATCCACGCCGCCACCATCGGCCCGTACGCGGGCTGCGTCTACCCAGGCATGCCCCTGCTGGAAACCCAGCCAACCCGCCACGCGGTAAACGAATGGCTCCGCAGCACTGACGTTTTCGACTCGATCTTCGATGTCGATCGCGCGGTCGCCGACCCGGAGCGACCGGACTACATCCGCCCCGAGTTCGACACCGGCGACGGCATGCACCTCAACGACGCAGGCGCCGCGGCCATGGCAAACACGATCGACCCCACCGCCCTATTCCACTGAGCCGCAAGACGATCGATCAAGATCACCACGCTGTGGTGGCGTTCGACTCTCGCGCGATGCCGCCACCACAGCGTGGTGATCAGTTGTCCACTGCGATGAGCACGGTTTTGCCCGAGGCGTGGCCTTCGGCGAAGGCGGTGATGGCGGATGGTGTTTCCGGCAAGGGAACTCGGCGTTCGATCACCGGGTGGAGGGAACCGTCGGCCGCCATAGCCGCCAGGTGGTTCAGGTCGGCGGCGGTGGGGCGCATCAGTAGTGGTTTCAGGGTCTGGCGGGTGAAGAGGTTGGCCAGGATGACCGAACCCAGCCAGCGAATCGGGCCGAGCCAGTTGTCGCCCGGTGCGGCCGCGGAGGAGATGTAGACGCCTTCCGGGGTGAGCGCGCGGCGGTATTCGCGCAGCGTACGGTTGCCTGCCAGGTCGAAGATCGCGTCGTACGGGACGTCCGTCCGGGTGAAATCGTCGACGGTGTAGTCGACAACGATGTCCGCGCCGATGCGCCGCACCATCTCGAGGTGGCGGGTGCTGCACACCGCGGTCACGTGTGCGCCGAGGATCTTCGCGATCTGTACCGCGAAGCTGCCCACCCCGCCGGACGCACCGTTGATCAGCACCCGCTGTCCCGGTCCGACCTTGCCGACATCGCGCAGACCCTGCAACGCGGTCATCCCCGAATCCGGTATCGCGGCAGCCTCTTCCATGCTGAGCTCGGCGGGAACTGCCGCGAACGAACTGGCATCGGCGCGAACGTATTCGGCGAACGCGCCACTGGGCACCTCGCCGAATACCCGGTCACCGACCTGGAATTCGGTGACGAGTCCGCCGACGGACACGACCTCGCCCGCCAGGTTCTGCCCGATCATCCGCCGCTTGGGCCTGCGCAGCCCGAACCCGAGCCGCAGCAGATACGGCGTCCCGTTGAGGAGATGCAGATCCCCGCTGCACAGCGACGCCGCGCACACCCGGACCACCACATCCCGCTCCCCCGGCACCGGCCTCGGCACGATCTCGGCCCGCAACACCTCGCCCCCGCCATACCGAGGCGCTACCCACGCGGTCATCGAAGCCGTATCCACATCGGTCATGAGCGTCCCTCATCTCGCACTTACAGCGTAAGTATCTCCTGCCAGACGGTACGCTTACGCCGTAAGTAGGTCAAGGAGGATTCGCCATGCCGCCCCGCACCCCGCTCACCAGGGAACGAGTCCTGCGCGCGGCGATCGAGCTCGCCGACCAGGAGGGGCTCGACGCGCTCTCGATGCGCAGGCTCGCCAAGGCCGTCGGCGTGGAGGCGATGTCGCTGTACAACCACGTCGCCAACAAGGACGACCTCCTCGACGGCATCATCGACCTGGTCGTCGCCGAGATCTACGTCCCCGAAGCCGGCGGCGACTGGCGATCCGAACTCCGCCACCGCGCCACCTCGGCCCATCAGGTCCTGCTACGCCACCGCTGGGCCACCGGCTTGCTCGGCTCCCGCGTCAACGTCGGCCCCGCCATGCTTCGCTACATCGACGCCACCCTCGGCTGCCTGATCACCGCGGGCTTCACCTACGAACAAGCCGACCGAGCCTGGAACGCCCTGGACAGCCACATCTACGGCTTCACCCTCCAAGCCATCAACTTCCCCCTCGACCCCTCCGAATACGCCTCGGCCGCAACCCAATTCCTCCCCCTCATCCCCACCGAAACGCACCCCCACATGCACACCCTGGCCTCGCTGGTCATCAACGGAACCCACTCCGGCACCGCCGATTTCACCTTCGGCCTGGATCTACTCCTCGACGGCCTGAGCAACCTGCTCCAGCCCACCTAGCCATCACACGCGCTCGACACTTGTCGGCGAGCCCTATCCGGGGCCGCAACCGCGGCCTGAGTCGGGCTAGCGAGGGAGCAATGCGCCCGGGTCCACGGTGACCTCGAACGGTGCCCGCAATGTCACCGGATTCCCTGCCGATACTCGATGGGTCTGTTCGTATTCCCCGCCCGGGCCAAGGGCGTAAGCGAACAACACCGGCAATCGCTCGTCGGCAAGTTGACTCTTGAACGGGTTGATCTCGAAACGCCAGTAGACCGGGACGCCGGCCTGCGCGTACAGCACCGGCTTCACCATCCGATCCTGCAAGGTGGTCGATTTCGACACGACCTCGACGGCGAGTTCTACCTGGCCGACAGGGATTCCCCGGCCGTCCCAGTCGATCGGGCCTCGCACGACCATGACATCGGGGATCGGTTCGTCCTCGCCGATGAGCATGCCGACTCCGTCGAGGACTACCCGATCGTGCGGAACGACCGCGTCGAGCACCTGACTCAACTTCTTGATCAGCCACTGGTGCCGGGGCTTCGGCGCGGCGTTCACGACGAGCTGACCATTCAGCACCTCATATCGCAGACCGTCATCGGGCATCTGATCGAGATCCGCGGCAGTCCAGCGGTCGGAACGAGGCAACGGCATAGCCATGTATCCACCTCCGACCTGGTCGAATGCACCGCGCGCCGCCCGCGTCGGTCGCTTCGAGTCTAGCGGCCGACGGTTGATTGTGGAGCATGCCGCAGCGCTCGCCTACCAGGGACAACCCCCGGTAGGCGAGCGGTCGAGAGCTACTCCGCGACGATCACCGTGACCTCACCGTCGGCGGCGTCGGTCGCGGCGGCTGGGGGGGGGCGCCCCCCCCGGAGCGCCCCAGAGCCCCCCGCCAGCGCGAGAGAGAGCCACAGCGGCAGAC
>NZ_JBHXMY010000005.1:0-13398 GCF_042720195.1 Nocardia sp. NPDC058497
GAGACCGATGCTGCCCTTGCCCTCACAGGTGGGACACATCCCGCCGGTGATGGTGAAGCTGCGGCGTTCCTTGACGGTGACGCCGTGCTTCTCGACGGCGACCGCGCCGGAGCCGCTGATCGAGGCGACATTGAAGGAGAAGGCCTGCGAGGAGCCGATGTGCGGGTCGCCCAGGCGGCTGAACAGGATGCGCAGCATGGCGTTCACGTCGGTGACGGTGCCGACGGTGGAGCGCGGGTCGGCGCCGAGGCGGGACTGGTCGACCAGGATGGCGGTGGTGAGGCCTTCGAGGACGTCGACGTCGGGCCGTGACTGGCTGGGCATGAAGCCCTGCACGAACGCGCTGTAGGTCTCGTTGATGAGGCGCTGGGATTCGGCGGCGATGGTGCCGAAGACCAGCGAGCTCTTGCCGGAACCGGAGACGCCGGTGAAGACGGTGAGCCTGCGCTTGGGGAGCTCGACGCTGACGTCGCGCAGGTTGTTGACGCGCGCGCCGTGCACGCGGATCAGGTCGTGGCTGTCGGCCGGCTCCACGGTCGGAGTGCTCGATTTCTTGGCCGTGCTCATGGGTCTCCCTCGGTCAGTCGGCGTCGCCGGATATCGAATCTACCGGCGGTCGGGCTTACTTGGCCTGCTGGATGCGGACCATGTTCCCGGCGGGGTCGCGGAAGGCGCAGTCACGGACGCCGTAGGGCTGATCGGTGGGTTCCTGGACCACCTCGACGTCGCCTGCCTGGAGCTTCTCGAACAGGCCGTCGAGGTCGTCGGTGGCGAGGTTGATCCCGGCGTAGGTGCCTTTGGCCATCATCTCGGTGATGACGCGGCGTTCCTCGTCGGTGATGCCGGGGTCGGCGGCAGGCGGAGTCAGCACCAGGGAGGTGTCGGGTTGGCCTGCGGGGCCGACGACGATCCAGCGCAGACCGCCGTAGCCGACGTCGCTGCGGACCTCGAAGCCGAGGGCGTCGCGGTAGAAGGCGAGCGCGGCGTCGGGGTCGTCCTGCGGGAGGTAGCTCTGGTGAATGGTGATGTTCATGGCGACCACGCTAACTACCTGCCGACGCCTGCGCTTCTTGATTCCTGATCGGTCTGGTCACCCGCTTGACCACGCACGATGGCATGCCCTGGGTCGCTTCTGCATGCTCCTGGCGGTAGACGCTGGGCGGCACGCCGACGAGTTCGGTGAAGCGCGTACTGAAGGTGCCCAGCGAGGAGGAGCCGACGGCGAAGCAGACTTCGGTGACGCTGAGATCCCCGCGCCGCAGCAGCGCCATCGCGCGTTCGATGCGGCGGGTCATCAGGTAGGAGTACGGCGATTCGCCGTAGGCGATGCGGAACTGGCGGCTGAGGTGCCCGGCGGACATGTGCACACCGCGCGCGAGCGCCTCGACGTCGAGCGGCTGGGCGTATTCGCGGTCGATACGGTCGCGGACGCGGCGCAGCAGTGCGAGATCCCTGAGATGCTGAGGCCGCTCCGGGGTGCTGGTCACATGCGCGATCGTCTCACGTCCTGGCAGGGTTTCCCAGCACCGTGGGTGTCCGACCGCCCTGGCACCATCCCGCTCGTGACGACGAGCGCGCCGCGATAATCTTCTACCCGCCCAGCTCCGCGGCCGCGATCCCGAACACTTCATCGGCCGAACCGACGGCCACGAAATGCCCTGCTCCCGCAACGGGATGCCATACCGCTCCCGGCATTCGTGCAGCCACCGTCTGGTTGATGGAGTCGGTGACAAGTCGATCGTCCATCCCCTGCCACATATGGACCCGGCGTTCGATCCTCGCCACGTCGAAGGCCCAACTCCGATAGAGGAGTTCACTGTCGCGAACGAGCCCGTCGGAACCATGGGCAAAGCATTCGGCGCTCGAGTCGCAGAAGGCGGTCCGGACATCCGGTTCAGCCAAGATCTGACGATCGTAATCATTGACGGCACTCAGTAATTGCTTGACGAAGGTGCCGCGGAAATGTTTGGCCACCACGCCGAGAGTCGCGTACATCAGTCGAAAGCCGGGCTTGAAGCGTAGTGCCAGGTATCCTCCGAGTGCGTCGGCCTTCGACAGCTGATCCGCTGCCCAGTTGTCACCGAAGGCGCCGTAACTTCCACCCGCGATGCTGCTGACATGGCGCAGTCGAAGAGGATCAATGTAGGCCGCTGCGGCCAGCGCCCACGGTCCACCTTCCGACCAGCCTGTCACGCCGAATTCGCGGTATTCCAACGCGTCGGCGATGGTCACCAAGTCGTCTGCCCAGCCGGAGTAGCTGCGCATCTTCTGACCACTGGACTGTCCGATGCCGGGGCGATCGACGCAGAGGAGCCGTAGCCGATTCTTCGATGCCGAAGTTGCGAGGAGGCGTGCCTCGAGCCGACTACCTGGTCCGCCGTGATTATGGATAACCAGCGGCCAGTCTGGTTCGCCGAACTCGATGTAGGAGAGATTGCGGCCGTCTTCGGTCACCACCGACTTCGTTGCTCTATCGGGAGGTACCGCGAATTGCGATGAGGAAACTGGGTTGTCAGCTCGCAATTCGCCTTCGGTGTCATCCATTGTTCCGCTCCGATTGGTTTGCAAGGACCAACTGGGCCAACGAACGCAATCCTACGCGACCACCGACCAGGGATGGAGGTAGAAGGAGCCGATGCGGCGATCGACTACGGCCTCATGTGGCCGACCGCCGATCGCAACCCCTTGCTCCGCCCATTCATCGACACCATCCGCGAACTCGCCTCCACCGAAATCGCTTCTCCTGCCGCACCCGACGCGGTGCTGCTGTAGCCGACATACACGAGGGCCGGCAACCCCAGCGACCGGCCGCCGACGCGTGGCCAGGTCGCTGTCGGCTTGATATCCGGGCCGGGTTTCCCAGCCACGGTGGGTGTCTGATGGTCGTGGCACTATCCGTGTTCGTGACGACGAATGAACGGCCTATGCCGCCGCTGAACGCCGACGAGCGCGCGACGCTGGAGGGGTGGCTCGACTTCTACCGGGCGACGCTGGCGGGCAAGTGCCAGGGACTCGACGATGCTCGGTTGCGTATCGCCGCCGCTGCGCCTTCTCCGCTGACCCTGCTCGGCCTGGTCCAGCACATGGCCGAGGTCGAGCGCAACTGGTTCCGCAGAGTCCTCGCCGGAGAGTCTGCCCCGGCGATCCACGACCCGGAGGCCGACATCGCCGGGCACGACGGTGGGTTCGAGGTATTCGACCATTCGACCTACGACACCGCCCTGGCCGTCTGGAACGACGAGATCGCCCACGCCCGCGGCAATTGCGCCGCGCGTCAGTTGGACGACACGAGTCCGTTCATGGATGGCCAGGTGAGTTTGCGCTGGATCTACACGCACATGATCGCCGAGTACGCCCGCCATTGCGGCCATGCCGATCTCATCCGGGAACGGATCGACGGAGCGACGGGCGTCTGAACTCAGCTTCGTACGGCGGCGATCTGGTCGAGGAAATGCGGGCAGGTGCGGAAGTCCTCGGCGTCGCAGTCGAGGACGTGGGTGACCGCGTCGAGGGCGGCGCGGGTGCGGGCGAGCTGGTCGGTCAGGCGGGTGCGGTGGGCTTGCAGGACCTGGTGGCGGGTGGCGCGGTCGGGGGCGCGGGTGAACAAGATGGCGAGGTCGTCCAGGGACAGGCCTGCCTTCTTGCCGAGGACGATCATCGCGATGGTGTCCAGATCGGTGTCGCGATAGCGGCGGCGGCCCGCGGAGTCGCGCTCGGGGGTGAGCAGTCCGCAGTCTTCCCAATGCCGCAGGACGTGCGTGGGGAGACCGAAGTGTGCCGCCGCCGCGCCGATCGTGGTGTGTTCACCCGCCATCGGTCGACCCTATGCCGTGGCGCGGTAGCGGGTGATGACCGCGACGGGATGCCATGGGAGCCGGACGGTTTCGGTGTCGACCGTGCCGAACCCCGCCCGCAGTGCCTGCTGAATCGCTGTGGTGCGGGTGAACCGGAAGTCGTAGATCGCGAGGGTGCCGCCGGGTCGCAGGATCCGGTGCAGTTCGCGGGTGGCGGTGGCGAGGTCGGGCCATTCGTGCATACTCAGACTGGAGACGGCGAGGTCGATGCTCGCGTCGGGGTATGGGAGGTCGTCGACGTCGGCGACGGCGAGTTCGGCGGGGTGGCCGTCGAGGTTGCGGTGGGCGATCTCGATCATGTGCGGGGACAGGTCGATGCCGTGCAGGCGAAGGTCGGGTCGTCGGGTTGCCAAGGTGGACAGCAGTTTTCCCGGTCCGGTGCCGATGTCGACGACGGTGGCGCCGTGGGTGGTCGCGGTGTCGATGTCGGTGGCGATGCGCCGGTACAGGCTGCCGAGCAGGCGGGTGGCGCGGCGGTCGTAGCCGGCGCTCTGTGCAGAGCCGAAGGTGGTCATGGGACCACCTTGCCTGTTCAGGTCGACATGAAGTCAAGCTCGGCGGTCGGGCGGACGGCGGCGGTGCGGCCCGGGGCCTGCTGGTACTGCCAGTAGAGGTTGGTGTGGGCGATGACGTCGTCGGGTTTCGGTGCGCCCCAGGGGGTTTTGTCGAAGGTGGTGTGGGCGTCGGCGACGAGCAGGGCGGTGTGGGGACGGTCGGGCAGTGTGGTCACGGCGAAAACCTCGCGGGGATTCAGAGCGGACGGAGGACGACGATGCCGGGGGTGGTGCGGACGTAGTCGGCCAGTGGGGTATCAACGACCTGGTATTCGGCCAGGGAGGAAGCGTTGCGGAACACCGGGCCGGTGGGGGTCTGGACGACGATGCCGACGTGGGTGACGTCGAGGCCTGCTGCGGGGGTGTAGGCGCCGAGGAAGTCGCCGGTGCGCAGACCTGCCACGACTCCCCCGTCGACCGCGGCGGCGGGGATGTGGGTGATCGCGCGGTCGACGACGGGCAGGCCGGGCAGGTAGTTGCTGCTGTCGGCTTTGGCGTTGAGGTGCTTGGTGGTGGTGACCGCGGCGGGGCTCAGGCTCGCGGTGATGTCGGTGGCGGCGATGCGGCCGGTGGCGGCCCAGTCGGTGAAGAAGTGCTTGCGCTGGGTGAATTCGACGCGGCTGTCGACATAGCGGGTGGCGATCAGGTTCGTGACGAACTGGTCGCGGTCGGTCGAGCGGGAGGCGGCGTCGATGTAGTCGAGGAAGGTGAAACAGTCCACGCGACGCAGGTCGACGACGAGTTGTTCGGGCTCGGTGGCGGATCCGACGAGCATGTTCGCGCCATAGGGGGTGCCGAGCAGGCGGGCGGAGAGCCGGGCCAGCAGTTCGCCCCGGTCGACGGCGCCCGCTTCGGCCCGCACGGCGAGCAGTTCGTCGATCTTGCGGCCGGTGGCGTCGTCGACGGCCGGCGCGCCGAGGGCGGGTGCGGCGGCGCAGACGAGCGCGGCGAGCACAAGCAGGATCCGGACGATGATGCGCAAGACGCCTCCAGCAAGCAACGGTCGATCGGTGCGAGCGGTTTCCACCGTAGCCGACGGGCCGGGTGCCACCTCAGCTGTTGAGCACCATGACCGGCTGTTCGTCGACGATCGCAAGCAATTCGCGATCGTGCCGATGCCGGGCGATCACGTACCGTTGTCGCAGGTAGTTCGTGTTCGCAGTGAGTTCGCGAACAAGTTGCTCGTGCAGGTTCCGACAGCATCGCCGTTGCGGCGGAAGGGAAACCGACATGCGTGCTTTGACCGTTGTGCCGAACCAGCCCGGATCGTTGCGCATCGAGGACGTGCCGGATCCGGTGCCGGGGCCGAACGAGCTGCTCGTCGACGGGATCTCGCTCGGCATCTGCGGTACCGACCGTGAGATCGCCTCGGGCGAATACGGGTGGGCGCCGCCGGGGCGGGAGCGGCTGATCCTCGGGCACGAGTCGCTGGGCCGGGTGCGGGGCGCGCCGGACGGAAGTGGTTTCGCCGCAGGCGATCTCGTCGTCGGGATCGTGCGCCGCCCCGATCCGGTGCCGTGCGGGGCGTGTGCGCGTGGCGAGTTCGACATGTGCCGAAACGGGCGGTATGTGGAGAGCGGGATCAAGCAGATCGACGGGTTCGGGTCGAGTGCGTGGGTGGTTCCGGTCGATTACGCGGCGAAGCTCGACCCGTCGCTGGCGCAGGTCGGGGTGTTGATGGAGCCGACGGCGGTGGTGGCCAAGGCATGGGATCAGATCGAGAAGATCAACAGCCGGGCGTGGTTCGATCCGAAGACGGTGCTTGTCACCGGCGCGGGTTCGATCGGTCTGCTGGCAGCGATGCTGGGTGCGCAGCGGGGGCTCGACGTACATGTCCTCGACCGGTCGACCGAGGGGCCGAAACCGGGGATGGTCGCCGATCTCGGCGGGACCTTCCACACCGGTTCGGCCGCGGAGGTGGCCGAGGAGATCGACGCCGATGTCGTGATCGAGGCGACCGGCGCTGCTGCGGTGGCGTTGCAGGCCGCCGAGATTACCAATCCGGGCGTGATCGTCTGCCTGCTGGGCGTGCCCTCCTCCGGCAATGACGCCTCGGTCGATGTGGGCGCACTCAATCGCAATATCGTGCTCGACAACGCGGTGGTGTTCGGATCGGTGAACGCCAACCGACACCACTACGAACTGGCGGCGGAGTCGCTGACGAAAGCCGACCCGCGGTGGCTGGGCCGGCTGATCACCCGGCGGCTGCCGTTGGAGCGGGCGCTCGAGGCGTTTGATCCGGGTGACCACAACGAGATCAAGGTCGTCATCGACTTGTGAGCGGCTAGATTGTGCAGCCGTCCGGGCCGCATGTCGCACCGTTGGACTCGACGGTGATCGCCAGCGGTGTCGGACGGTCGTTCCATGCGGTGGTGAGCGCGTGGGTGAACACCTCGGTCGGCTGGGCGCCGGAGACGGCGTACTTGTTGTCGAAGACGAAGAACGGCACGCCGGTCGCGCCGAGTTGCGCGGCTTCGAGTTCGTCCTGGCGGACGGCATCGGCGTAGGCGTCCGGATCGGCGAGCACGGCGCGCACCGCGGCTTCGCCCAGGCCCGCGCGCACGGCGAGCGCGACGAGGCGTTCGGTGTCGGCGAAAACCGGTTCGGGTTCGGCGAAATTGCCCGCGTAGAGGGCATCGAGCAGGGCGTCCTGCTTGCCCTGTTCGAGGGCGAAGTGCAGCAGCCGGTGCATGTCGAAGCTGTTGCCGTAGTCGCGGCCGGTGGTCTGATAGGCCAGTCCGAGCTCGGCGGCCTGGGCGCCGATGGAGCGCTCGTTGGCGGCGGCCTGCTCGACGCTGATGCCGTATTTCGCGGCGATGCGCGGGATCACCGGGCCGGTCTCGCCGGCGGGCAGACCGGGATCGAGCTCGAAGGACCGATGCACGACTTCGACGTCGTCGCGATGGTCGAAGCCTGCCAGCGCCTCCTCGAAGCGAGCCTTGCCGAGGTAGCAGAACGGGCAGTTGATGTCGGTCCAGATCTCTACTCTGGTGGTCAAGCGGGCCTCCTCCGGCACACGAAAATCCGGCGGCGATCCGCCGGACATATCTGGACAGGCGTTCAAATTCTTGGGGTGCAACGCAGGCAACGAAGCCGCTATTCCCTGGCGCGTCCGGGCACGACGGGACGAGCACGAAGGAAGGCCGATGGCGTTCGATCGACGGAGGGGGTGGGTGCAGGTGCCCGAAGGATTGGCGGTGCCCCGCGCACTGGGTGGATTGTGGGCGGTGCGGCACGCCCAGAGCGAGGCCAATGCCTGGTACGCGGACCCGGCGACCGAACTGCGGCCGATGCGCGGCACCGACGCCGAGGTGGACCTGACCGAGTACGGGCAGTGGCAGGCCCAGCGTTTGGGCGACTGGCTGGCGGGGCTGGCCGGGACACAGCGGCCCGAGCTGGTTGTCTGCTCCCCCTACCTGCGCACCCGGCTCACCTGGGCATTGATGGCCGAGGCCGCGGCCACCCGCAACCGGCACCTGCGACCGATCCGGACCCTGGTCGACGAACGGCTGCGCGACCGCGAGATGGGCGTGTTCGAACTGCACCCGTACAAGGCGATCCGCCGCCGCGCACCCGAGGAGGCCGCCCGCAGGGAACGGGTCGGCAACTGGGTGTACCGCCCGCCCGGCGGCGAGTCGCTGGCCGACGTGGCGCTGCGGGTGCGCGGTTTCCTCGACGAATTGGACGTGGTCGCCGCGGGCGAGCAGGTGCTGGTGGTGACCCACGACGCGGTCGTGCTGTCGATGCGCTACATCCTGGAAGGTATGGGCGCTGCGGTGCCGGATTCGCTCGAGCCCGTCCCGAATGCGTCGGTGTCGCAATGGCGGCGGGAAGGTCCCCGGCTGGGGATTCGGGTGTGGGGCGAGGTCGCCCACCTCGCGAACACCGAGCAGGTCGGCTGAGCTCGCACGGCGCCTCGGCTCCGTTGCCGACGATCGGGCGGATATGCCCGCGGCAGGCTTCGGTTCGCGTGAGCACGGAGCGGGGGCTCGCCTCTGGACAAGGCCGTGCGAGGTCTTCGAGCTTGCTGTTGTGTGCGGATCAACGGAATCTGGATGGGTGACGTGGAACCACTTCAAGCAGGCGGCGCCAAACCTCGCAGAGCGCGTGCGCGGCGAGATCGAGCGCTTCGGCTTCGTTTTGATCGGCACCGTCAGGCGCGACGGGGCGCCCAGGATCAGCCCAGTCGAAGCTCACTTCGTCCAGCACCAGCTGATGCTCGTGATGATCGCCGGATCACGGAAGGTACGCGATCTGGATCGCGACTCGCGCGTGGTGCTTCGGACTCCGGTGACCAACCCGGCGCGTCCCGAGTGCGACGTACAGCTGCGGGGCCACGTAGTGGATGTCGACGAATCGCAACGCGAGGCAACCGCGGCCTCGACCGAGGCAACGAGTGGGTGGCGGCCGCGCGACACCTGGCGATTCTTCAGCGTGGTCGTCGACGCCGCAAGCTGCATCGAGTGGAGCGAGGACGAGATGCGGTTGACTCGATGGGATCGGGTGCACGGGCTGAGACCGACTGAGCGGCGTCTCCTGGACATGGAAGCAAGTCACTACCTACCAGTCGATGGCTGAATGTCGACATCGATGGAGCGACACGATCGGCGCGAACGGCAGCACCTCCCGTTCCCCGAGTACTACGGCGACCTCGACTAGAGCGCCGATGGAAGAATGCTGGTCGTGGATGTGGCGATCGGCTTGGTGGTTCTGGTCGGCTCGGCGACCGCGCTCGCGGCGCTGGCCCGGCGATTCGGGGTGTCGGAACCTCTCGTCCTGACCCTCGCCGGCGTCGCCGCCTCCTATCTGCCGATGGTGCCGCAGGTGCATCTCGAGCCCGAGGTGGTGCTGCTGGGATTGCTGCCGCCGCTGCTCTACACGGCGGCGCTGCGCACCTCGCTGGTCGATTTCAAGGACAACCTGCGCACGATCGCGTCGCTGTCGGTGGGATTGGTGCTGTTCAGTACCTTCGCGGTGGCGCTGGTGGTGTGGTGGTTGCTGCCGGTGCCGTTCGCGGCGGCGGTGGCGCTGGGCGCGGTGGTCGCTCCCCCGGACGCGGTCGCGGCGACGGCGATCGCGCGGCGCACCGGGATGCCGCGCAGCATCGTGACCGTGCTCGAGGACGAGTCGCTGTTCAACGACGCGACGGCGCTGGTATCGCTGCGTGGGGCGATCGCGGCGATGGCCGGTGCGGTGACGATGTGGCAGATCGGCGGTGACTTCCTGCTCGCCGCGGTCGGTGGCGCGGTGATCGGCGGGGCGGTCGCGGCGGGACTGGTGTTGCTGCGCAAGCGGATCGACGATCCGGTGCTCGACACCACGGTGTCGCTGCTCGCCCCGTTCGTCGCCTATCTGCCCGCCGAGCATGTGCACGCCTCCGGCGTGATCGCGGTCGTCACCTGCGGAATGATCCTCGGCCACGGCGCCCAACGCTGGCAGGGCGCCGCGTCGCGGGTCGCGGAGACGACGAATTGGCGCACCATCCAGTTCATTCTGGAGAGCGCGGTCTTCCTGATCATCGGCCTGCAGGTGCGCTGGATCGTCGAGGGCGCCTGGCACAGCGGCCTCGACCATCGCACCCTGGTCGTGGCGGCCGTGGCCGTACTCGCGGCGGTGATGCTGGCCCGGCCTGTCTGGGTGTTCACCCCGGTCTTGGCTGCCCGGCTGTTCGGGCGCACGACCGAGCCGTTGAGCCACGCCGCGGTGGTGTCGTGGGCGGGGATGCGCGGCGGGGTGACCTTGGCGGCGGTGCTGTTGCTGCCCGCCTCGACTCCGCAGCTGCCGGTACTGGAGCTGCTCGCACTGGTGGTTGTCGGCGGCACTTTGCTGGTGCAGGGCACCTCGCTGCCGTGGCTGGTGCGGCTGCTGCGCCTGCGCGGGCCCAGCCGCGCGGAGGACGCGCTCGCCAAAGCCGATCTGCTGCAACAGGCTACGAGCGCGGGCCTGGCCGAACTGGACAGACAGATCGGCCCCGACACACCCGAGCCGGTGGTCGATTCGCTGCGGCAGCGGCTGGTCTGGCGCACCAATGCGGCCTGGGAACGGCTGGGACGCCCCGAAGCCGAACAGATGACTCCGACCGCGGAGTACCGGCGACTGCGGCTGGCGATGCTGGGCGCCGAACGCGATGCGGTGCTGCGGGTCCGCGACGCTGGGACGGTGGATTACGAGGTGCTCCAGCATGTGCTGGCGCGGCTCGACCTCGAGGAGTCGATGATCGATCGGTTCGACGAGGCGGACGAGGAGCCGGGCGTCGAACCGCTCGCCGGCGCCGGGGCCGCCGACGGCTGCGCGCATCTCGAGCACGCGCCGCTGCTGCGGGAGCCGGTCGGTGATCTGGTGTGCCGCCGGTGCGTCGAGGAGGGTCTGCCGTGGGTGCATCTGCGCATGTGCACCGGTTGCGGAAATATCGGCTGCTGTGAGTCCTCGCTGGGCAACCATGCCAGTGCCCATTTCGCGGCGACGGCGCATCCGGTGATGCGCAGTGTGGAGCCCGGCGAAGTCTGGCGCTGGTGCTACGTGGACGAGCTGCTCGGTTAGCGGCGGTGCGAGTAGATCAGGCGCGCGTATTCGGCGAGCAGGCGGTCCAGTTCGGTGGGTTCGCCGGTCGCGGCGAGCTGCTGGTAGCCGATCAGCATGGCCATGCCGAATTCGGTGACGACCGAGGCGGTCGCCTCGTCGCCGACGACGCTGTCGATGACGCGGTGCACGGTCCGCCTGCGTGACTCGTCGACCCGCTTGACCGTCACGTGCACCGACTCGTCGTTGGCCGCCCAGGCGCGCAGCGCGGCTTCGGCGCCGTGTTCGAGTCCGCTGGCCAGTGCCGACATGGCGCGCACGTCGGCATCGGGATCGCCGTGGCCGACATCGAGCGCGCGTAGCTCGACCATCTGCCGGTTCTCCCAGTGCTCCAACAGCGTGTCGACGAAGCCCTGCCACGAGCCGAAGTGGTGGTAGAACGAGCCGCTGGTGACACCGAGGCGACGGCACAGCACACCGATGTTGAGACCTTTGAAGCCGAACTCGGCGAGCACCGCCACAGCGGTGTCGTAGTACTGCTCCTTGGTGACCACTCGGGACATCGCGATGCCGATCTGTTCGTGCGGACAGGGCCGAAGAATGCGAACAGTACCCGATCGTAACGAGGACTCGCGCGGGCATAACGAAGTCTACGCTGTGTCCGAATCTCCGGCTCCGAGATCGAAATACCAAGTGCTGGAACAAAATCGGCGCCCAACCTGGTCACATGTCCACCCGAATGTAATTACAGAGCAGATGCTCTGTAAACTTTTGTTCATGCCGAGACCGCGTACCCACGACCCGGAGACCGTGCTGGACGCCGCCGAAAACATCGCCGCCCGTTCCGGTCCCGCCGCGGTGACCGTGCGCGCCGTCGCCGCCGCGACCGGAGTCTCCAACGGCGCGCTGTACCACACCTTCGCCTCCCGCCAGGAAGTACTGGCGCGCACCTGGTTACGCGCGGCCCGCCGCTTCCTGGCCCTGCAAGCCGCCGATATCGACCGTGCCGTCGAGGCCACCGACCCGAGCGCCAGGATCGACGCGGTCGCCGATGCCGCCGAAACCCCGGCGCGCCTGGCCGACACCCACCCCGACTCGGCCCGCCTGCTGCTGCTCGTCGACCGCGCGGACCTGCTCGCCGGCGACCTGCCCGCCGACCTCGCGCGCGAGATCGCCGCCACCGAGAAGGCGCTGCTGACCGCGCTGAAACGGCTCGCGCGCGCCCTGTGGGGTCGCGCCGATCGGCGCGGGGTCGCCACCGTCACCACCTGCCTGGTCGACCTGCCGACCGCGCTGCTGCTGCGCCGCGACCGGCTCACCGATCCCCTGGCCCGCAGACAGTTGCGTGCCGCCGTCCGTGCCGTCCTCGAACTCGGCCCCCGCTGAAAGGAACCATCCATGCCCACCCTGCGCCACCACGACGCGATCGCGATCCTCGACCTCGGCGACGGGGAGAACCGCTTCTCCCCCGACTTCATGACCGAGGTGCACTCCCACCTCGACGCCGTCGTCGCCGCGGGCGCCGCCGCCCTGGTGACCACCGCGACCGGCAAGATCTACTCCAACGGCCTGGACCTGGACTGGCTGTCCGCCAACGGCGACCACGCCGCCGAATACGTCGAAGCCGTGCACACCCTGTTCGGCCGGATGCTCACCCTGCCCATGCCGACCGTCGCCGCGATCGGCGGCCACGCCTTCGGCGCGGGCGCCATGCTGGCGATCGCGCACGACTACCGGGTGATGCGCGCCGACCGCGGCTTCTTCTGCTTCCCCGAGGCCGACATCCGCATCCCGTTCACCAACGGCATGGCCGCCCTGATCCAGGCCAAGGTGCCCCCGAAGACGGCGATCGCCGCGATGACCACGGCCCGCCGCTACGGTGGCACCGATGCGCTGGCGGCCGACCTGGTCGACGCCGCGGTCGCCGAGTCCGAGGTCCTCGACACCGCGCTGGCGATGGTCGCGCCGCTGGGCGGCAAGGACCAGCCGACGATGACCGCCATCAAGTCGGTGATGTTCGCCGGCGTCCTGGACGCGTTGCGCGGCAAGGACTGACGGCGATCACGGCAGCCGGGGGCCCTTGCCCAGATAGACGTCACCCCGATCGTCACTGGCCCAGCCGCCCCCGGTGTAGTCGCCGAGCACGAAACACGCGTCGCAGAACTGCTTGCCGAACACCGACAGGAAGATGCTGCGGTAGGAGCTGATCGCCCGCATCTTCACCGACTTGTAGGCCGCCTGGGCGCTGGGCTGTGCCTCCAGGAACGCGTACCGGCGGAAATCGGCGACCGGTTCGGTGGAGAAGCGGACCAGCCCGAGCCTGCTGAGATTGCCCAGATAGTGGTGATCACGTTCGGGCAGTGCGCATCCGGCCATGTAGGCGATCATGTTGATGCCGTCGGCCAGGCGCTGCGAGCCGATCCCGAACGGCGCCTTGGTGCGGATGTCGATCGCCGGTTGCGGACCGGCGA
>NZ_JBHXMY010000005.1:13408-34329 GCF_042720195.1 Nocardia sp. NPDC058497
TTTTCGCTCGCGCGCCAACATTGCCTGGGGCCGGGCGGCGGCTAACTGGGGGGGGGGCGGCCCGCCCACGGCGAGGAAACGCAGGATGCGGGCCTCGTCGGGGGTCAGGTCGTGCAGGATCGGCACGAACGAGGGGTGCAGGTCGCGGGGCTGCTGCGCCGAATCCCAGCCCTCGGTGATCATCGCGTCGCCCATCGCCTTGAGATCCTCGGCGTCGACACCGGACTCGACAGTGCCGTACACGCCGGCGGCGGTGCTGGTCAGGCCCAGCGCGCTCAGCGCGATCCGGCGCAGCGACTCGACCCGCTTATCGATGATCTGCGACACCGGTTCGCCCGCGAGGATGTCGTCGGCCAGGTCGGTGGCGGTGTGCAGCGCGCCCTTGGTGACCGCACCGACGATGTGGCGCAACGACAGTCCGGCGATGCGCGCCAACCCGACCAGGTCGGTGGGGATCTCGGGCTCGGGGACGGGTTCGGGGAGGTTGTCGCGGTCGTCCATGCTCACACTCCGAAGACCAGCAGGTGCAGGGAGCCGACGAGGACACCGAGCGCGCCGCCGTGCGCGTACAGCAGCCAGGCGTCCTGTTCGATGGCGGTGTACAGCATCTCGACGAACTCGTCGGGCGGCAGTTCGCGCAGTTTCTCGGTGGCCAGCTGGTCGACGCTGGCCGCGGTCGTCTGGGAGAACTCGACGTCCTCGACCAGCCACGGTTTCATCTCCGTCGCCAGGCTCGCACCCGCCGTCGCTTGGATGGCATCGAACTGGCGTGGCCCGACCGCCAGCCGGGTCACTGACCGCAGCGGCCCCAGTGCCCGGTCGATCTCGGCCTTGAGGAAGTGCGCGATGACGGCGCGGGTCTTGTCGCCACTGGGCCCGTCGAGGAGTTGTTCGGTGACGACATCGAGCGTGACGATCTGGTACCCGATCGCGTGCCCGAGATCGGCCGCCGCCTGATGCTGGCGCTTCGCGAATTTCGCGACGCCCCAGGGGTATTTGTAGCGCGGCTGCGGTGTCGCGGGCTCGAACACCACTTTGATGGCGATGATGTTGACCAGCATGCCGACGACCGCGCCACCGAGGGGCACCCACACCCACGCGGGCAGGAAATGCAGGATGGCGTAGAGCCATCCGGGCAGCGAGATCATCGCGGGCGTGTCGCCGTGCGGGGTGCTGTAGTGCAGCAGCGACAACCACAGCGCCACGATCACGCCGAACGGCAGACCGAGCACCCCGCTGCGGACCATGAACCGCAACTCTGGCGCGCCGAGCCCGTAGATGACGTCCTTGAGGAGTTCAGGGCGCCGCCGCAGATAGCCGACGACCATCAGCTTCACATCGAGCAACTGGTTGATATTGGCGCCGATGAAATCGAAGGCGCGGTCGGCGATCGCGGGCAGTTCCGCTTCGACCGTCGAGTACACGACTTCGCGTGCGCGCGGCGGCATGTCGGCCCACAGCTGCGGATGCTCGGTGACCATGATCGAATCGACCATCGACCGCACGTTCGGCAACGCCACCTGCGCGACCTGCGCGGAGATCTTGCGCGGATCCATCTGGTCGAAGAAGTCTTTCGCGGTCCCGATCTTGGCGACGGCGTTGTCGACCATCAGGCTCGCCATCTTCTCCGCGCGAGCCGGGATGAAGCCCTGGAAGCCGAGGATGCCGCCGGGCGCGAAGGTCGGCAGGATCTGCACCTTGCGCGGCAGCAGCGGGAAGATCGTCTTGAGGCCGGGCACGTAGAACCCGGTGAACCGCACCGGCGCGAACAACATGATCACGCCGGTCCAGTTGGTGATCAGTCCGGCCATGGCACTGAAGATGGGAATGCTGATCATGTCGACCCAGAACTTGCTCAGGCCGGTCGTCTTCTCCCAGTCGAGCAGGCCGAAGAAGCCCGCCGCTTCGATCCCAGCATTCATTCGGCGTCCACTCCGTCGTGTTCCGAACATCGCGCGTCCGGTCATCATAAGTGACCGATTAGTAGGTTTCGGGCAAGTTCGAGTGTTACCCGCTAAACCGGAGCAAACCTGGAATCAGCCCTACACCTTGGAGTTCATCGCGTAAGGTGCCGGTCGGCCGTTCACGCGTGGGTGGTGTTCACCAGCAGCAGGTTGGTGTCGATGTCGTGGGTGACCTTGTTGGCGACCGAGCCCAACAGCCGTGCGGGACCGCTCATTCCGCGATTGCCGATGACCACCAGGTCGTATTTCCAGGCCGCGTTGCAGATCGCCTCCGCGGCAGGGACCCCGGTCAGGACATCGCGGCCGAACAGCTCCGGATCCTCGACCGCTGCCGCGGCTTCGACCTCGCTGAGCGTCGCGGCGCCGTCGTCGTCGGTTTTGGCCGCGGTCACCAGGAACGGGCGCGCGCCCAGGCCGACCGCGACGTCGTAACCTCGGCGCACCGCGGTGATCGAGCTCGCCGATCGGTCGGTCGTGAGCCCGACCGTGGTCCACCGCTTCGGGATCTTGTGGGTGAACACGACATCGGACTCGCTGTGGTGGGACACGTGATTGGCGGTCGAACCGAGCAGCCGCGCCTTCGAACTGCCCAGGCTACCGCCGCCGATGACGAGCAGAGTGCCGGGTTCATCAGCGGCGACCTCCAGCAGGACCGCGCCCGCGGTGCCGGGAAGCTCGAGGCACCGCACGTCAGGCAGGCCCGCGTCGAGCAGCGCTTCGGCGGCGGCCGCGGTGACCGCTTCGGCCCACGCGGCATCGGTGCCCGCCTTGAGCGTCGCTTCCTTCCAGACGCTGACCACCGTGACCTCGAGATCGAGCTTGAGCGCGAGTTCCCCGGCGACCGCCACCGCCGTCCGCGCGGATTCCGAGCCGTTGGCAACAACCACTATGAGCTGGTACACAATGTGACGATCTAAGATCGACGGCAGGTCAGCTGCGCTTGGCCACAGTATAAACGCCGCACACTCTGAGCAACCCGCTCGCGGGGATCACTCGCCGGTGCGCAGGTGCCGGTCGAAGAAGGCGAAGATCCGCTTCCAGGCGTCGTCGGTGGCCGCCTCGTTGTAGCCGAGGCCGATGCGTTGCAGCACCGCGTTTCCCGGCAGGACGTTGGCGAAGCTGTGGGTGGCGTTCGGGTAGGTCTTGATGTCGTACTCGACGCCGTTGGCGGTCAGCGCGGCTTCGAGCTTGCCCGCGGCGCCGGGCAGTGACGGATCGAGGCGGCCGTAGCTGGCAACCACCGGGCACGCGCCGTCGAGCAGGGTTTTGTAGTCGCCGTAGAGGCCGCCGTAGAACGGGGCCGACGCGTGGAAACCTTGCGGTGCGGTGAGCAGCGCGAAACCGCCGCCGAGGCAGAAGCCGAGTACCGCGATGCGGCCGGTGCAGTCAGGGTCGGCGGCGAGCCGGTCGCGGGCGGCGAGGATCTCCCCCACGGCGGGTCCCTCGCCGGTGAACGCCAGCGCACGGAACGCCTGCTGGATGCAGCGGGCCCGGCCACGGGTGAACAGGTTCGGTGCGATCGCCAGATAGCCGTGACCGGCGACGATGTCGAGTTGATGGCGGAGATCGGCATTCAGGCCGAGGCCGTCGTGCAAGACGACGACACCCGGCCACGGGCCAGGCCCCTGCGGGCGGGCGACCAGCGCTTCGAGCCTTCCGGAGGGACTATCGATCTCGATCGATTCCATCACTCGAATCTAGAGCCTCGACACGCTCCCCGGCGAAACCCCGCCCGGTCGGCCAGCCGCTGGCCCGCCGCGCCTGTCGCCGGTCGAACGCACGACGCGACAGCGCCGGCGCGCCTCACTTCCTGGCGCCAGTACCCGGCACGGGGTATGAGCGGACGGAGGTCGCGGGTGACCCGCGACCCGTCAGAGGGTGACGCCCAGCAGCGCGTCCACCGCGTCACGTACCAGCGCGGGAGCCGCGGGATCGGCGCCGCCGTAGGTCAGCGCCTGCGTCGCCCAGTTGTCGATCGCGTCGAGTGCCTTGGGGGTGTCCAGGTCGTCGGCCAGGTGCTGACGCAGCCGGGCGACGGTGTCGGCGGCCGACGGGCCGCTGCCCAGGGCGACGGCGTCACGCCAGCGGGCCAGGCGGGTCTGCGCGTCGGTGAGCACCTCGTCGGTCCACATGCGGTCCTGGCGGTAGTGCCCGGCGAGCAGGCCGAGCCGGATCGCGGCCGGGTCGACTCCCGAGCGGCGCAGCCTCGACACCAGCACCAGGTTGCCCTTGGACTTCGACATCTTCTCGCCGTCGAGACCGATCAGCCCGGCGTGCACGTAGTGGCGGGCGAAGCGGCGGGTGCCGGTGATCGCCTCGGCGTGCGCGGCGGAGTATTCGTGGTGCGGATAGATCAGGTCCGAGCCGCCGCCCTGGACGTCGAACTCGGTGCCGATGCGGTTGAGCGCGATCGCCGAACACTCGATATGCCAGCCGGGACGGCCCGCGCCGAACGGCGCCTGCCAGGACGGTTCATCCGGGCGCTCGGCACGCCACAGCAGCGCGTCGATGGTGTCGCGCTTGCCTGCACGGTCGGGGTCGCCGCCGCGTTCGGCGAACAGTTGCTCCATGGTGGCGCGGTCGTAGCCGGACTCGTAGCCGAACTGTTCGGTGGCGTCGATCCGGAAGTAGATGTCGGGGTATTCGGCGTCGTCGACCTGGTAGGCGGCGCCGGCGGCGAGCAGCTTCTGCACCAGTTCCACCACCTCTTCGACCGACTCGATCGCACCGATGTAGTCGCGCGGCGGCAGCACCTGCAGGGCGGTCATGTCCTCGCGGAACAGCTCGATCTCGGAGGTGCCGAGGTCACGCCAGTCGACGCCGTCGCGGGCGGCGCGTTCGAACAGCGGGTCGTCGACGTCGGTGACGTTCTGCACGTAGTGCACGTCGTGACCCGCGTCGCGCCACAGGCGGTTGACCAGGTCGAACGTCAGGTAGGTGGCGGCGTGACCGAGGTGGGTGGCGTCGTAGGGAGTGATGCCGCAGACGTACATCTTCGCGGTCGTGCCGGGGGTGACCGGGCGGACCTGGCGATCGGCGGTGTCGTACAACCGCAACGGCGGCCCTGCTCCGGGGACGGTCGGTAGGGCGATATCGGACCAGGACTGCATGATTCGAGGGTAGAGCCCCCGTCGAGGCGACCGGACCGCGGCCCGGTCGGGCGGTTGCTCGCGGTGTCGCTCGCGCCGCCCGCTACCTGCACACAAACGTGTTCCGATGTTCCCGTCAAGGGTTGCACTCAGGCAGATTCGCAGGTCACGGACCTGATGGGGCGGATCGTCGGCACCTGCGCCCGCGATGTGGGCTGATGGTTGCCGAGACGACGGGCATCGCGAGCATTGTCACATGCGGCAACTCCCCAATCTTCCCTATTGCTCCCTATAGATACATTCGTTTAGGGTAGTTTCATGACGGATCGCTTCTATTCGGTGGAGCAGGTCGCCGACTTGCTCGGACTGCATGTCCGCACCGTGCGCAGCTATGTCCGCGACGGCAAACTGCCCGCGGCCCGCATCGGCAAGCAGTACCGGATCGCCCACGACGACCTCGAGGCATTCACCGGCCTGCCGATCACCGCACCGCAGACACCGGACGCGACCGGCAGACACGCCGAGGCCTCCTGCATCGTCGAGATCGACGCCGTCGACCGCACCACCGCGGACCGGATCACCACCCTGCTCACCGCCACGGCGGCCACCCGCGGCCCCGGCGGCACGCCACTGCGCGTGGAAACCAGCTACGACCCGGCGCGATCGCGCCTCAAGGTCATCCTGCTCGGCGGTCTCACCGATACCGCCCGGCTGCTCGACTACATGGACGGAGTCCTCACCTCATGACCGGCATCTACAAGTCCGCCGAAGGCCGACGGGTCGTCGAACAGCGCTACCGCGAGCACCTCGACGCCTGGCCGGTACCGCGCGAGGAACTGCGCATCGATACCAGCATCGGTGAGACGTTCGTTGTCGCCTCCGGCCCCGTGGACGCACCGCCGCTGGTTCTGCTGCACGGCTCGGGTGCCAACACCACGGCCTGGCGCGGTGACGTCGCCGACTGGGCGTCGCGGTACCGCGTGTACGCCGTCGACCTGCCCGGCGAGCCCGGCTTCACCGCGCCGACGAGGCTGCCACTGGACAGCGACGCGACGGCGAGCTGGCTGGACGAGGTCATCGACGGCCTCGGACTCGACACGGTCGCCCTCGCCGGCATGTCGCTCGGCGGCTGGACGGCGCTCGACTATGTGCTCCGCAGGCCGGGTCGCGTCACCGCGCTGGTCCTGCTGTGCCCGGGCGGGCTCGGGGGTCAGCGATTCGGGTGGCTGGTGAAGGGCATGCTGCTGGGTCTGGTCGGGCGTGGCAGTGTGCGCGATTCCGCACGGACTGTCCTCGGCCTCGACGACGAAACAGCCGGACCGATCCTCGACGATGTCGAGCTGATCTTCGCCCACTTCAAGCCGCGCACCGGGCGGCTGCCCCTCTTCGGCGACGAGCGACTGCGCGCGGTCGACATTCCGGTGCTGGTGATCGTCGGCGATCGCGACGTGCTGTTCGATTCGGCACGCACTGCCGAACGTGCCCGCGGCGGATTCACGCGGGGCGAGGTGCGCCTGCTGCCCGATGTCGGTCACGGGGTGTTCGGCCAGACCGCGACGATCAGGGAGTTCCTCGGCGCGCACTCCGGCTGGCCGGAGCGACGATGATGTGCTCGGTGTCGCCGCGCGTCGGGTGCGGCGACACCGAACTCACCGGGTGATCACGCCTGGGCGTAGCACTGCACGTTCATGGTGTCGGCCTCCGGGCCGAACTGCGGCAGGGCGTAGTAGGCGGCGCCGACCTGATCGGCGGCCTGCACGGTGACCTCGGGCAGCGGCGCACCGGTGTTGCGGTCGGTGGCGGTGCAGACGAAGGTCTTCTCGGACCACCAGCCGCTGGGGAACGCCTGCGCGGGCGCGGCAACAGCGGCGACAGCACCGGTGAGCAGCAGCGCGGCGGCGGAGCTGGTGACGATCGAGCGGGTCGACGACATAGATTTCCTCTGATCTTGCGTTGGATGACGAAAGTGCTTGGAGCACACTAGCACCGGCCCCGACCCGGAAAAGCAGCCCCAAGATACCCGACGTCACCGCATCCGTGGGCCGGAATCGTCGACATCGAGCCGGTCCACGGCATCGCCGTAAACCATGGGGCCGGCATCGCATTCGGCGACGAAGTCGGCCGGAAATCCCCGGTCGAACGGCACCGCGTCCTCGAGCACCCGGACCACGTCCTCGGGCAACCGTAGGGCCGCGGCCGCCAGATTGCCGCTCAGCTGGTCGGCGGTGCGCACCCCGAGGATCGGCAGCACGGCGCGGCTGCGGTGCCGGGTCCAGGCGAGCGCGACCTGCTCGGGCGGAACGCCCAGTCCCGCGGCGACTTCGGCGACCGCGGCGGCCGCAGCCAGTGCGCGCGGTGTGGTCGCCCGTCCCGAGCCGGCGGCGAGCGCTCCCCCGGCCAGCGGCGACCACGCGGTGACCGTGAGCCCGAAGGCCTCGGCCATCGGCAGCAACTCCCGTTCGATGCCGCGTTCGAGCAGACTGTAGGGCACCTGGATGGCGGCGAACGGCGTCCGATCGTGGTTCTGCGCGATCGTGTTCGCGCGGGCGACGACCCAGGCGGGTGCGTCGGAGATACCGATCGCCAGCGCCTTTCCGGCCCGCACCACGTCGTCGAGCGCGCGCATCGTCTCCTCGATCGGCGTGTGCTGGTCCCAGACGTGCACCCAGTACACGTCGACGTAGTCGGTGCGCAGCCTGCGCAGGCTCTGTTCCAGCGACAGCACCAGGTTCTTGCGGTGGTTGCCCGCGGCATTGGGGTCGGTGACGTCGCGGCTGAGCGTGTACTTGGTGCCCAGTACGAAGCGGTCGCGCTCGCGCAGCACCTGCCCGAGGATCGCCTCGCTCTCGCCGTAGGCCGAGGCGGTGTCGAGGAAGTTTCCGCCTGCCTCGGCGAAGGTAGCGATGATCCGTTCGGTCTCGACAGGGTCGTCGAAACGCATGGTGCCTAGGGCGAACTCGGAGACGCGCAGGCCGGTGTGGCCGAGGAGACGGTAACGGAGCATGCCGTCAGTCTGGCCGGGAACCGCGGCCGCAGACAGACCGTGTCAGGGCCACCCTGGGATCAGAACGCGGGCCAGGGAATCGGTCGCGACGAATTCGGGACCGGCATCACCGGATGATCGAGCAGCGCCTTCGTGCGTTCGGCCAGCGCGGTGATCTCCGCGTCGGTGATGTGCGTGGCCAGCGAATCGGCCACGGCGCCGGGCAGTTGCGCGGCGAACGCGGTGATGTCGGCGATCAGCGATGCGTGGACGGGCCGCCCGGCCCAACCCCACAGCACCGTGCGCAGTTTCGGTTCGCTGTGCAGGCAGATGCCGTGGTCGACGCCGTACACCTGACCGTCGACACCTTCCAGCGCGTGCCCGCCCTTGCGGTCGGCGTTGTTGAGCAGCAGGTCGAGGACCGCCATCCGTTGCAGGCGTGGATCGTCGGCGTGGACGAGCGAGACCTCGTTGCCTTCACCGTCGAGGGCGCGCAGCACCTCGCAGAAACCGTCGGGCACCGTGCCAGGCCTGCACAGGTCGACCAGGTCAAGGCGCTGACTGCTCGACGCGCTGTGATGGTCGACCGAGGTCACCCAGCGCTGCACCATGCCGGACCCGAACGGCCCGTCCCGCAACACCGTCTCCGGGATGACACCCCAGCCGAGATGCTCGGAGATCAGATACGACGCCACCTCACGACCGGCGAGGGTGCCGTCGGGGAAATCCCACAGCGGCCGTTCGCCGCGCACCGGCTTGTACACCACCCGCAGCGGGGCGCCGTCGGGTTCGGGTGCGCCGATCTCGCACACCAGCGTCAGATTGCTGGCGCCGCCGACCCGGCCGACGATGTCCAGTTCGCCTTCGGTGAGTGCCGACACCGGATCACTCCTCGTCGAGCTCGGCCGTGCCGAAGATCTCGCCGCGCTTGTAACCGTTGGTGCGCACGCACATGTGCCCGCGCGCGGACAGCGGTTCGCCGCACAGCGGGCACGGTGGACGGCCCGCCGCGATGACCCGCGCCGAGCGCAGGGCGAACTCGCGGGCCTGGATGGGGGTGAGGAACACCCGCACGGCGTCGGGACCTTCCTCGGTGTCGTCGAGCACCACCGATTCGTCGACCTCGGTCTCGGTGATCGCCAGCAGTTCCACCACGACGGCGCCCGCGTCGGCGTCCCAGCCCAGACCCATGGTGCCGACCCGGAATTCGGTGTCGATGGGCGTCACCAGCGGCGCGACATCGCGGACGTCCTCACCCTCGGGCGGCACCTCGGCGCCGAAGCGGCGCGCCACCTCGTCGAGCAGCAGGCCCATCCGGTCGGCGAGCACCTTCACCTGTTGCGTCTCCAGCAGCACGCTGACCACGCGCGGTTCCTGTACGGCCTGCAGGTAGAACGAACGATCGCCTCG
The DNA here is from genome assembly GCF_042720195.1 of Nocardia sp. NPDC058497. Taxonomy (NCBI): domain Bacteria; kingdom Bacillati; phylum Actinomycetota; class Actinomycetes; order Mycobacteriales; family Nocardiaceae; genus Nocardia; species Nocardia sp. NPDC058497. Next base: position 22,855 of record NZ_JBHXMY010000005.1, read on the forward strand.
TTCACCGACGGTCCCGGCGACGAAACGATCGGGGGTGCGGAATACATGGATTGCGCGTGACACATGCACCTCCTGATACGTGACCCTGATCGACACTCACGAACACATTCCCCTCAAGGAGAATCGCGGTGTCCCGCATTCCCATTATCCGCGCCGGTGGGGGTGGGCACCTCGCCACCGGGAGCGGGCGCCGCGGCGCCGGCGAGCGCGGACAGGTCGGCGCCGGTGTCGTTGAACTTCCACACCGACGGCCCGGTCGGGCTGTACCGGACAACGCTGATCGAGGCGGGTTCGACCGCGATCCGCTGGAAACTGTCCAGATGCAGGCCGAGCGCGTCGGCCAGGATCGATTTGATGATGTCGCCGTGCGCGCACGCCACCCACAGCACGTCACGGCCTGCCTGCTCGGACAGCCTGCGCTCGCCATCGCGGATCGCGGCGACCGCGCGCTGCTGGACCTGGGCCAGGCCTTCGCCAGAAGGAAACACCGCGCCGGAGGCGTGTCGCTGCACGACCTTCCACAGCGGTTCGGTGACCAGTTCGGACAGGGGGCGGCCGGTCCAATCGCCGTAGTCGACCTCGATGAGCCGTTCGTCGTGCTCGGGTTCGAGGCCGAGCTTCTCGGCCAGCGGTGCGACGGTGCGCTGGCAGCGCAGCAGCGGTGAGCTGGCGATGTGTTCGATCGGCAGCATCGCGAGCCGGTCGGCGACCGCGGCGGCCTGCTCGGTACCGCGCTCGGTGAGTTCGACACCGGGTGTGCGCCCGGCCAGTGTGTAACCGATGTTGGAGGTGGACACTCCGTGCCGGAGCAGGATCACCGTCATGGGACCAGCCTAACCATCCGTTCGCGCCGCACTCAGGTCGCGGAGACGACGCCTGCGGAGAGCAGGGCCAACATCGTGAGGCCGAGAACGATCCGGTAGCCGACGAACCAGTAGAAGGAATGCTTGCCGACGAACTTGAGCAGCCAGGCGACCGAGGCGTATCCGACGCCGAACGCCAGGATCGTGGCGACCAGCAGCTGCGGGCCGCTCGCGTTGAGTCCCTCACCGGCGGGCTCGAACGCGTCGGGCAGGCTGAACAGGCCCGACGCGGTGACCGCGGGGATGGCGAGCAGGAACGAGAACCGCACCGCGGCCTCCCGCTCGAGGCCGAGGAACAGACCCGCGGTGGAGGTGGCGCCGGAACGGGAGACGCCCGGAATCAGGGCAAGACACTGCGCCAGGCCCATGATCAGGCCGTCGCGGGTGGTGAGCTGCTCGATCGGGCGGGTCTTGCTGCCGAAATGCTCACCGGCGGCGATGACGAGCGCGAACGCGACCAGCATGAACGACACCAGCCACAGGTTGCGGGCGCCGGTGCGGATCTCGTCCTTGAACAGGAAGCCGAGCACACCGATCGGAATGGTGGCGATGATCACGTACCAGCCGATGCGGTAGTCGAGCTCGCGCTGGGTGTCGCGTTCATGGGCCTCACGGGCGCTGCGGTCCATCACCGGCAGCTTGGTGGTGACCCGGTCACCGACGGCGACCGACTGCTGCGAGCGTTCCCGCCAGCGCATAGCCAGCGTGGTGAACCACGCCACGACGATGCGCTGGATGTCCTTGGCGAAATACACCAGCACCGCGAGTTCCGTGCCGAGCTGGGTGACGGCGGTGAACGAGGCGCCCGCGTCGTCGCCGAAGAACACGCCCGAGACGATGCGCAGGTGCGCCGAGGAGGAGATCGGCAGGAACTCCGTCAGCCCCTGTACGAGCCCGAGTATCAATGCCTGAAACCAGGTCATCGACTCGCCCACCGTGCCTCCTGCTACCTCGCGCCCGAAAGATCAAATCCTCCTGGGCTTTTGCTACATCGAGCGACCTGGAAGGGCCGCGACCTCGCAGCGACCCTACCTGCCGCGGTGCGGTGACGTCGCCCGCCCACCGGGCGATCGGTTCGCGCGGCCCTCACCACGGGTCGTCGGCGAGGGACCACCGGGTGCGCCCATTAGGCTGGGCGCCGTGACGAAAACGCGGGCGCGGTGATGGAACAGCGAACGATGGGACGCAGCGGCCTTCGGGTGTCGCGGATCGGCCTGGCGACCCATACCTGGGGCACCCATACCGACGCCGACGAGGCATCGGTGCAGTTGGCGGCGTTCACCGAGGCCGGTGGCACGCTCGTCGACATCTCCCCCGTCTACGGCGACGGCGCGGCCCAGCGGATCCTGGCCGATCTGCTCGGCGACCTGGTCTCCCGTGACGATCTGGTGCTCAGCGGCAGCGCGGGTGTGGTCCTGCACGCGCCCGGCGCCGGGGTCGGTGGCAGCGTGCCCGGCCCCGCGGCAACCGGCCCGGTGGTCGACGCGTCGCGGCGCACGCTGCTCGCGCAACTGGACCGCACGCTGCTCGAACTGGGCACCGATCATCTCGACATCTGGAACATCGCCGCCTGGGACCCCTACACCCCGCTCGACGAGGTCGCGGCGAGCTTGGAGACCGCGGTCCGCACCGGTCGCACCCGGTACGCGGGTGTGCGCGGGTTCGCGGCCTGGCAGCTGGCCAGCCTCGCCGCGATCGCGCCGATCACGGCCGCGCAGACCCCGTATTCGCTGCTCGCGCGCGGCACCGAGAACGATGTGATCCCGGCCGCGCGGCACCACGGGGTCGGCGTCATCGCCTCCGCACCGCTGGCGGGCGGCATCCTCACCGGCAAGTACCGCGACGGTGTGCCCGCGGATTCGCGCGGCGCCGACGAGGCCACGGCCGCCGAGATCCGGCGCAGGCTCGACGACGAACGCGCCACCCGCGTGGTGGACGCGCTGGTCACCGCGGCCGACGGCCTCGGCACCTCGCCGCTGGCGGTGGCGCTGGCCTGGATCAGGGACCGGCCCGGCATCGCGAGCATGATCGTGGGTGCCCGTGACATCGGCCAGCTCACCGGAGTGCTGGCCGCCGAAACCCTCGAGTTGCCGCGCGCGATAGCGGCAGCTCTCGACGATGTGAGCGCCCGTTCCGAATGATGGCTAGCCTTACCTGCATGAAACTGCGTGGTCTGCTGACGGCGATGCTCGCGGCGACGGTGCTGACGGGCGCCGTCGCCTGCACCGGAAGCAATCCTGCATCGACTGCCACTTCCGGCGGCCCGGCCACGGCGCAGCTGGCCGACCTGGACCCGGTCCCGATCGGCGCACCGCCGACGCCGCGCCTGCCCGCGACCGCCCGCTCCTTCGACGGCACCGAGGTCACCGTCACCGACGCGTCGCGGATCATCGCCGTCGACCGCTACGGCACCCTCGCCCAGACCGTGTACGCACTCGGCCTCGGCGCGAACCTCGTCGGCCGCAGCACTTCCGCCTCCTTCCCCGCCGTCGCCGACGTGCCGAATGTGGCGGGCGGCAACGGCGCCCTCAGCGTCGAAGCCGTCCTTGCCCTGCGCCCGTCGGTGTTCCTGACCGACACCACCAGCGCCGCGCCCGCGGTTCGCGATCAACTGCGAGCGGCGGGCGTGAACGTCGTCTACTTCGATCCGGACCGCACCATGGACGGTGTGGTGCCGCAGATCGAGGCCGTCGCCACCGCCCTCGGCGTCCCGGAGGCGGGCGCGCAGCTCGGGCAGCGCACCCGCGACGAGATCGCCGCCGCCACCGCCCGCGTGCCGAAGCAGGATCCGCAGCCGAAGATCGCGTTCCTGTACCTGCGCAGCACCGCGATCACCATGATCGCGGGCCCGGGTTCGGGCGCCGATTCGCTGATCACCGCGATCGGCGGCGTCGACGCGGGCACCGCCGCCGGGGTGAGCGAACCGTTCACCGCGATCACCAGCGAGGCGATGATCGCCGCCGCGCCCGATGTGCTGCTGGTGATGTCGGACGGGCTGAAGTCGGTCGGCGGGATCGACGGGCTCGTGAAGATCCCCGGTATCGCCCAGACGCCGGCCGGTCGCGATCGCCGGGTCGTGGACATGTCCGACGCGGTGCTGCTCAGCTTCGGCCCCAACACCGGCCGGGTCATCACCGCGCTGTCCGACGCCGTCTACGGCAAGCCGGCATGAGCGATGCCCCCGATCTGACGAAATCCGCGGACGCGCCGCGGATCGACGACGCGACCCCCGACCCGCTGCCGCACCCGCGTCATCGGACCACCCGGGTCACCGTCGTATTCGCCGTCGCGCTGATCGCCCTCGTGGTGCTGGCGCTGGTGTCGGCGGTGCTCGGTCAGGTGCCGACCACCGCGGCCGAGGTGCTGGGCAGTGTGGCGCACCGGATCGGGCTCGATATCGGGCCGATGCCCACCCATCCGGCGGGCGAGGTGACGTTGTGGGAGGTGCGGTTCCCGCGCGTCGCGCTCGCCGTCCTGGTCGGTGCTTCGCTCGCGACAGCGGGTGCGTTGTTGCAGGGTGTGTTCGCCAATCCGCTCGCCGAACCCGGCGTGATCGGTGTGTCGGCGGGTGCGGCGGTCGGGGCGGGCACCGTCATCGTGGTCGGTGGCGCGTTCGTCGCCTCCTGGTCGGTGGCCGCGGCCGCGTTCGCCGCGGGACTGCTCACCACCGCGCTGGTCTACGTGCTGTCGCGCTCGGGTGGGCGCACTGAAGTCGTGACATTGATCCTCACCGGCATCGCCATCAACGCCTTCGCCGGCGGCCTGATCGCGCTGCTGCTGTTCGTCGCCACGCCCGCGGCCCGGGATCAGATCGTGTTCTGGCAGCTCGGCAGCCTCAACGGCGCCACCTGGCAGTCGGTGGCGGTGGTCGCCGTGCTGGCCTCGGTCGGTGTGCTGGCTGCCGTGCTCATCGCGCCGCGGCTGGATCTGCTCGCGCTCGGTGACTCCGCGGCCCGGCATCTCGGTGTCGACGTGGAGCGGTTGCGCAGGCAGGTGATCGTGGTGGTGGCCGTGCTGACCGCCGCCGGGGTGGCGTTCAGCGGCATCATCTTGTTCGTGGGGCTGATCGTGCCGCACGTGGTGCGCATGCTCGTCGGTCCCGGCCATCGGGTGCTGGTCCCGTTGAGCGCGGTCGTCGGTTCGGTGGTGTTGCTCGGCGCCGACGTCGTAGCGCGCACGCTTGTCCACAATGCCGACCTGCCGCTGGGCATGCTGACCTCGCTGATCGGCGGCCCGTTCTTCTTCTGGCTGCTGCGCCGCACCAGGGCGCGGGCGGGAGGCTGGGGATGACCGACCTCCATCCGGCCGTCGACACACCCGCGGTTCCCCCGCGGCGCAGTCGTTCGCTGCGCAGCCTGTTCGCCCGGACGCCCGATGTCCCGGCGCGACCCACACCGGGCACCGTGACGCTGCGCGCAACGGGTCTCACCGTCCAGCGCGGTGCCCGGACCGTGCTCGCAGACGTCGACTTCCAGGTGGCGGCCGGTGAGATCGCCGCCCTGGTCGGACCGAACGGCGCGGGCAAGTCGAGCCTGCTCGCCGCCCTCGCCGGCGAACTCGCGCCGAGCAGCGGCACCGTGCAGCTCGAAGGCCACGCCCTCGCGCACTGGAACCACGCCGACATGGCCCGTCGCCGCGCGGTGTTGCCGCAATCGCACACGGTCGGGTTCCCGTTCACCGCCCGCGAGGTCGTCGCCATGGGCCGTGCGCCCTGGCTGCACACCCCCGCCGCCGCGCACGACGACGCCCTCATCGCCGCCGCCCTAGCCGCCACCGACGTCACCCATCTCGCCGGCCGGGTGTTCCCGTCCCTTTCCGGCGGTGAACGCGCCCGCGTAGCCCTGGCCCGTGTCCTCGCCCAGGACACCGCCACCCTGCTGCTGGACGAACCAACCGCCGCACTCGACATCGGCCATCAGGAGGCGGTGCTGCGCCTGGCCGCCGCCCGCGCGGCCGACGGTGCCGCCGTGGTGGTCGTCGTACACGACCTCGGTGTGGCCGCCGCCTACGCCGATCGTGTCACCGTCCTTGACGGCGGCCGGGTCGCCGCCGACGGCCCGCCGCGGAAAGTGCTCACCCACGAGCTACTCACCGAGGTCTACCACCATCCGGTCGATGTTTTCGACCACCCGACCACGGGCGCGCAACTCGTGCTGCCCGAACGTGGCCGCGGCTGACGACATAATTATTGACCCAGAGGTACAGAACGCCGACGGTCTGCTCGAGATGCAGCTCTCACCGCGGATCCGGGAGCTGGGCAGCATCACCCTCCACCGGCCCGAATCCCGCGCGGGGGCCGAGGCCCGGTTGACGATCTGCTGCGGCTGGCCGGATCGTTGAAGTTCGGCCACGCCACCGCCTCCCTGCTCTCGGCCTCTGGACGCCAGAAAACCCTGGCCGCCGCGCTCAAGGAGTACGGGGCGCTGCGGCGCACCGTCTGCGCAGCGAAATACCTCTCCGACCGGACTATCGGCGCAAGATCTCCCGCCAGCTCAACAAGGGCGAATCCCTGCACGCGCTGCACCGGGACCTGTTCTATGCCCACGAGGGCATGATCCGGGCCGGGCGGCGTATCGACGACGAGGTCCTGGCCCATATCGGCAGTCCGGACTGGTGAGGTCGCGTATTCAACTGTCGCGGGTTCGTGACGGGGTCCATTCGTCAGGTGACTGAAACCTGGGGGTGGTGACGGAACGACTCCAGGTGGTGGCCACCTCGGCGGCGACTCTGGTGGTGGTGACGTTGTGGTAGCCGAGCGTGTCCGGGTGCACGGGTTGTCCGGCTCGCAGACCGGAAAACAACCACATCTCGAGTCGCGGTTGGCGGCGGTGTTCATGACCTACTGATGGGAAGGCGTTGACGTAGGCGGGGAACGCCTTCGCGGTGTTCTCCCGGCCGTCCACGGTCGTGCGGGCCAGGTTCCGGGCGAACTGTTGGTTGGCGAACCCAGCCAACACCGCGTCGAACACAGATGTTCACGATGGGCGAGAGTAGAAGTAGATCGTGGCAAATCGCGAGTCACGAGCGATCGTGAATAGTGGATAGTCGTTCACCAGATTGCCGTAGGGCCAGCTAGCGAATAGATCGATCGCGTTCGTACAGTCGAACTTCCAGTCGTGGTCGCCTGTCTTCGTCGTCGGCTCGAAACCCACCTGCTTCTTCAACTCGGCACAGGTCACCGCGCGCAGCGGTCGGTGATGCGTCGGATCTGTGAACATCGACTGGTAGTCGGAAAATCGTTCCGCCGGCGCGATATAGCTGCCGACGTAGCCGCACATTCCCGCCAGCGCCGGACAGCCGAAGCGCCGCATCCTGACCAATTCGAACGAGTCCGGCATCTGTATTCGACGTCGTTCCATGAGCTGTTGCGACTCCTCAGCGGACAGGTCTGTGTCCAGCCGCGGGACAACGAGGACAGAAGCGCATCCCCAGAGCATGGCCCCGCACGTCAGCAGTGCCAGGATCGACCAGAACCATCGAAGAGGTGAGCGTCGAGTTACGACCTCTGCAGTCGTCACTGGAATCATGGCGGGGAATTCGTCAGGGCGCTTGTCCATCAGTCAGGCTCTCCGGGTTCGGTGTCGGTAGTGCAGACTCGAGGGCACAACCGCTGTGGACGTACTCGTTCGGCAGTGCACGCCGAGTTGGGTCGGTGTTGGTAGTTCTCGGCCAAATCTTGGTCGAGGGTTCCTTGTCGGGCCAAGGAGGGTCGATCCAGGGCTTGTGAGCGCGGCGGTATCGGCGCTGGTTCTGATCGCGAACCTGGGCGTCGTCTGATCATGAATCTCGACATCACCTACGGAACGCAGGATGTTTGTGATCGCGAATTTCGACACCACATCGGCACTGACAGTGTGCATCGCCGCCGGGGTCAGTTTGGCGTGTGCGGCAGTATTGATCCACCAGACTCGGACGGTCTAGCCGGACTCACCGCCTGGGGTCAGGCCGAGCTGTGCGGCGCTGTCGATGTGGACGGCGACTAGCTCGGTCAGCGTGGCCGAACGGCGGCTCGTGCCTGCCACATCGCCGCGGCCTTCGGCGGACCACAGCGGGGGATAGACTGAGAGGCCCTGCCCAGGGGTCAGAGCAACGACCTCCTCCTCCCAGCCTGGCCAACGCAGTGCGTCGTAGAACTCGGCCATCCCGCCGCCGAGCGCCCACTGCACGAACGCCGAGTGGCCGCCTCCGATCGCGGACCACTCCAGGGTGTCCGATCCGAAATAGCAGACCTCTCCGGGCTCAGCCGGGAGGGTGCCGCCGTTGACGGCGAACCGCCCGCCGAGAACGTCGATCGCCACGACCAGTGCGCTGGGCGGCTGCGCTTGCTGCCCTGGCTCGCCCAACCGGTTGACCGACGCCAAGTCGGGTAGGCCGTCGCATCCTCCACCTAGAACCCGAAGCCACCCATGATCGACAAGGAGTCCGCCTGTATTGAGCGCGAGCGCCCCGAGCATCGAGCGGGCCGTGACCTGCAGTCGGAACAAGGTATTTCGAGCCTGGTCCGCGCTGGGTGGTAACACCGTCGTCGGGACGCTGGAGGAGTTCAGGAGATCCCGGAGGCCTGGCCACGCAGGGTCGTCCACGTAAGCCAGCTCTTGGAATGATCGGATCGAGGACACAATGCCCGATCCTTCCACCAGAGCGCCGAGGCTGTGTCCGGCCCCCGTCGGACACACGGTGAACCGAAGAGGCGCGTGCCGACACACACCGATCGGGATGGTGTCGAAGTTCGCGACCAGAAACAAGCTGCCAGCCGCCTGACTGCCGTCCGAATTCGCGACCAACTGACGCCAGATTTCGCGACCAAAGCCACGCTTCGGGGCTCAGGCCCTCGAACACTGGGTCGTTCACCAAAGTCGTATAGGCCAGGAGCCCCTCTGTGCTGTGGGTAAGAATTCTCGGACCAGAGACCCCATGCGCGGTCATCACCGAACCAGGTGCGGACCAGGACTGATTTATTTAGTAGGTCTGCAATGTCCGAACCATAACGGCAGGGGCCGACACGCTCCGGTGTCAGCGCAGCGTGCGGTAGACGCACCAGGTTGGTGGGAAATGCTGGGTTCCGACGTCAGTTCCTGCCGGTACCAACCGATTTCGGGACCCGATTGGCGCGAGTGGTGGGCGGCGGACCGGACGCGGCCGATACACCAAGCGGCCCCGTTATCCGGGGCAAGCAAGAAGGGCGGGATCCCATGGCCGCGAGCGTGACCCGGATCCAGACCGCCGCGCCGCGCACCGTACACGGATCGCCCGAGGCATTCCTGGACACGATCGGTGCACCCAACACCCGCCGCGCCTACGGCATCGCCATCGTCAAGACCGTCGACGCCCTCGACGGCCCCGGTCCGGACGGAGTGCGCGGACCGAGCCGGGCGCTGGACTCGGTGACCGACGACGAGATCGGCGCCGCCCTCGAATCCCTCTGGGGTGCTGCGGCGGTCAATACCTGGACGCGTGCCGCGCCGCGGTGGGCAAATGGCTGAGCTGGTGCGCCGAACAGGGATGGAGCGTACCGGCGGTTCCCGCGGAGGCCGCGCGGGCGACCCCACCGGAATCCGAGACGCCGGTGCGCTCGCGCACCGCGATCGACCGGCTCATCGCCCGGCGTGAACTGCCTCTGCGGGAGAAGACGCTGTGGCGGATGCTGTATGGAACTTGTGCTCGCGCAGAAGAATTGCTTCAGCTCAACATCGAGGATCTCGATCTGGCGGGCCGGTGTGCCCGGGTGAAGTCCAAGGGCGCCAAACTCCGCACCCGCCGACGCGGGGCCGCCCACCACGAACACGTCCTGGAAACCGCGTACTGGGACGCGGGCACCGCCCGGCTGCTTCCGAGATTGATCCGCGGCCGCACTCGCGGCCCGGTGTTCGTGACCCACAGGCGGGCGGCGGGGCGGGATCTGACCAGCCTCATCGGTCCCGGCGCTTCGCGTAGTCACTGACCAGCGGTCACGCCATATCCGTTGTCTTTTCGGCGGTTACTACCGGAACCCCGTGTGGCCGCGCGTTCCTGGAGCCCGCCGCGGAATGCGCCCACACCCGCCGCGAGGCCGACAGCGAAACCGACCCCCAGCAGAATTCCGAGCCACGGCCGGTAAGCCAGGAGCGCTTGCGAGGTGAGCACCGACATCACGAACATTTCCGCGATGAGAATGGCCAGGAATACTTCCCAGCACACAGGTTTCCGCGTCCGCAGGCCGAGCCGGGCGATCAGTGCCACATACGGGGTGAGGGCCAAGGCGGGGAGCACGACGAAGAGCGCGACCCCGAGGTTGCCGCCCGCCTCGAGGTCGTCGCGGGGATCGGACGACGCCGGGGACCACAGCCCGACAATCACCAGACCCCACATCACGGCGAGGCCGAAACTCGCTCTTCTTTGGAGGCGATTCGCACGTTCACTTGCAGACACGGTCCGACGCTACCGGCCGCCGACGGCGGGCACGCACACTGCATCGGATCTCCCACGAAGCTCCACAGGATCTCCACACCACGCGGTGCCGTAGCCGGGCGACGGGCTGGTACGTTCATGCCAGAACAATTGAAGTCTCGCGAGGGTTAGCATCAGCGCTCGAGCATTATGCCCACATCGGATTCGCTGGCACCTGGCTGTCACAGGCCGCGAAACCGGCTTGCTGTCAAGACAAACCATGGGCAGGAGTCCTATGCGAACCACCGGTTCGGCCCTCGCACTTGACACCGTCCTCGCCTGAACATTGCCTCCCGGCACACAACTGCCGAGCACACCGACGCCGTCGAACAGCTCTCGGGTCCACTATCGACGCCTGCGTCAACGCCGCCACCTTCGGCGGCCTGATCCTGGCCGGCCACACCACAGATGGGCGCCTGCGCTGCATCGGCGGGTCCGCACCGGCTGCACGCACGCGGCCCGCCGCCAGCTCCGCGACCGACTCGACGAGATCCGTCGCGACACCAGCCCCCTCGACGCCCCTCCGCCTGCGGCCATCGCGCGCACCGCGTGGTGGGTCGAGCCGGTCCTGCTCGCCGACATCGAATGTTTTTTCGGCGGTTACTACCGGAACCCCAGATGGGCGGCGTTCCACCGCGACCACGAAACATTCACATGTGCCGTTCAGCCCAGCTGCTTTTCGAACCAGTGGTCCGCCAGCGGGTCGTTGCCATACGGCGGGATCTCGGCGTATCCGTGCTTTGTGTACAGGGCGCGGGCCTCGACGAGATCATTGCGTGTGTTGAGTCGGATCGTGCGGGCGCCGAGTTCGCCGGCGGCGGACTCGACCTTGCCGAGCAACAGGGCGGCGCCGCCCTCGCCGCGCACATCGGGGCGGACGAACATGCGCGTCAGCTCCAGCATCTGCGCATCGAGGCGGCGCAAACCAATGCAGCCGACGGCCTCGCCACGTCGGCGCGCGAGTAGTAGCAGGCCGGTCGGCGGGCTCAGGTCGTCGCTGTCGTAGCCGTCGGCAAGATGCCCGTCGATCTCCGCGTCATCGGCGGGACGGTCGTAGTAGCGGCTGATCATCTCAGCCAAATAGAGCCGGAGGACGGCGGCCGCCTCGGGCGAATGCGGCTCTGCGGGCTCGACGGTCCAGTGGGCGCCTTCCGAGGCCGAGCCGCGAACCTTGGCTGTCATGGGC
>NZ_JBHXMY010000006.1:0-32480 GCF_042720195.1 Nocardia sp. NPDC058497
CGGGGGGCGTGCCGCGGGCGGAGGCGTGGCGGGGGTTGGGGCCCTGCCCTGTCCCCCCGGGCCGCCGACCCGGGGGGGTTGCCCTCCCGGCGCGACGGGGCGCGCGTCGCCGTGGCGGAGGGCCCCGCCGAGATCAGCCCGGCCCAGCACCTCGATCTGGTGGAGAAGCAGCTCCGGCTCGCCCTCGAACACGGCGATATCGACACCGCCGACCTGCGTCGACACCAGATCCTCACAGCGGCCGCCGACACGATCCGCCGCTACGACATCGCCCACACCCATTTCTGGACGTTCCTCGATGCCATGCGCATGGACGTCCCCGGCACCGCCACCCACCGCACCCGCTACGCGACGATGACCGAGTTGCGCGAGTACATGCGCGGTTCCGCGGCCGCCATCGGCCTGCAGCTGCTGCCGGTGCTCGGCACGGTCGTCCCTGTCGCCGAGACCGAACCCGCCGCGGCGGCGCTGGGCGAGGCATTCCAGCTCACGAACTTCCTGCGCGATGTCGCCGAGGATCTCGACCGCGATCGGATCTACCTGCCTGCCGAGGAGCTGGCCGCCTTCGGTGTCGACGAAGCCCACCTGCGCGCCTGCCGGGCCGCCGACCGCACCAACCAGCCACTGCGCCGGGCGCTGGCCCATCTGATCGCCGTCAATCGCGATATCTACCGCCGCGCCGAGCCTGGTATCGAGCTGCTCGAGCCGCGGGTACGTCCGGCGATCCGCACCGCGGCCGTGCTCTACGCCGAGATCCTCGACCGGATCGAGGCGGCGGACTTCCAGGTGTTCGAGCGACGGGCGACCGTGCCGAACCATCGCCGAATCCTGGTCGCCGCCAAGGGGTTCGCTACCTCTCTCCGCTGACGATCACCGCTCGAGGCGCCGGACGTTCGGTGAGACGCCCTGGCGCACGGTCAGCCCGCGATGTCAGTCCATTCGACGAGACGACGCGGCCCAATGTCGGATCGGACAGCGAGATCACGCGACGCAAGGTCAGCCCGCGATCTCGGGCCATTCGACCAGACGACGCGTCACGATGTCGGCCCGCGATGTCGGACCAGCCAGCGAGACCACGCGATGCGAGGTCAGCCCGCGATCTCGGGACGCTCGGCGAGGCCTAGGCGGAGGTGCTCGCTGTGGTAGATGGCCTCGTCGAGCAGTTGGGCGACGTGCTGGTCGTAGAGGCTGTAGACGATGCTGCGGCCGGCGCGGGTGCCGGTGACCAGGCCCAGATTGCGGAGCAGGCGCAGCTGATGCGAGACGGCGGACTGTTCCATCCCGACCGCCTCGGCGAGTTCGGTGACCGGGCGCGGGCCCTGACGGAGCTCGGAGAGGATCAGCAGCCTGCTCGGTGTCGCCAGCGCCTGCAGGGTGGTCGCCACGTGCGCGGCGGCGGCAGCGTCCAGCCGTGTCGCCGGGCGGTCGCCTTCCACACCGTGTCCCATGGCGAGGAGCTTAGCGGACCGTAACACATGAAAACCTCTTCATATGATCTGTTATTCTCGGGTCCCCGTTCCCGCCTCGGAGGTGTCCCTGTGGTCTCGTCCACCGCCACGCCCGTCCGTCCATCCATCACCGCTTCGCGCGGTCCGGCCGTGCGGACCCGGCTGTTCGCGATCCCCGAGATGCGGTGGGCCGCCGCGGCGACCGCGCTGTTCGCGCTCGGGCTGGCGGCGAAGCTGACCGGTGGGCCGTCGTGGTTGTGGTGGGCGCTGCTGCTGGCCTGCTACCTCACCGGGGGCTGGGAACCGGGACTCGACGGACTGAAAGCCTTGCGGGACAAGACACTCGATGTCGACCTGCTGATGGTGGTGGCCGCGATCGGGGCCGCGGCGATCGGTCAGATCGTCGACGGCGCGCTGCTCATCGTCATCTTCGCCACCTCGGGCGCGCTCGAAGCGCTGGCCATGACCCGCACCGAGGATTCGGTGCGCGGGCTGCTGACGCTGGCACCCGACACCGCGACCCGGCTCAGCGGCGACGGTGAACAGACCGTCGCCGCGGCCGATCTCGCCGTCGGTGACGTCATCCTGGTCCGGCCCGGCGACCGGATCGCCGCCGACGGACGCGTCGTCGACGGGGCGAGCGAGGTCGATCAGGCCACCATCACCGGCGAACCACTGCCGGTGGACAAGAGCACCGGCGACGACGTGTTCGCCGGAACACTCAACGGCACCGGCGCACTGCGGATCCGCGTCGAGCGCAGGGCCGAGGACTCCGTCGTCGCGCGGATCGCGGCGCTGGTCGAGGAGGCGGGCCGCACCAAGGCGCGGACCCAGCTGTTCATCGAGAAGATCGAGCAGCGGTATTCGATCGCCATGGTCGTCGCCACGCTCGCGGTATTCGTGATTCCACTGATTCTCGGTGCGGCGCTGCGGGATTCGCTGCTGCGCGCGATGACATTCATGATCGTGGCCTCACCGTGCGCGGTGGTCCTGGCGACCATGCCGCCGCTGCTCGCCGCGATCGCCACCGCGGGCCGCCACGGTGTGCTGGTGAAGTCGGCCGTGGTGATGGAACAGCTGGGCGCGACCACGCGTGTCGCGTTCGACAAGACGGGCACGCTCACCCGCGGCACGCCGGAACTGGTCGAGATTCATCCGCTGCCTGGCAGCCAGATTACCGAGGACCAAGTCCTGCGCCTGGCCGCCGCGGTCGAGCATCCCAGCGAGCACCCGCTGGCCGCCGCCACCGTGCGTGCCACCCGTCAGCGTGGTCTCGCAATCCCCGCCGCCGCCGATTTCGCCGCCCAGCCGGGTCGCGGCGTGTCCGGCGGTGTCGACGGTAGCTTTGTGCGCGTGGGCTCGCCGGCTGTGCTCGCGAGCGGCGAATCCGGTGGCCAGGGAGCGCCCGGCGACCGCTCGCCGCAGCTCTCCGCTGCCAGGGACCTTGTATCGATCGTGCAGTCGCGCGGCCGCACCGCGGTGGTCGTGCTCCGCGATGACGAGCCGATCGCGGTGCTCGGGTTCACCGATCAGCTCCGTCCCGAGGCGGCAGCCGCCATCGCCGCCCTCACCGAATCCACCGGCAGCGCACCGGTTCTCCTGACCGGCGACAACCACGCCACCGCCACACAGCTCGCCCGCCAGATCGGCATCACCGAAGTACACGCCGGACTGCTCCCGCACGACAAGGTCGCCGCCGTGCGCGCACTCGAAGGCGACGGTGCGCGGGTGACCATGGTCGGCGACGGCATCAACGACGCACCCGCCCTTGCCACCGCGCACGTCGGGATCTCGATGGGTGGCGCGGGCTCGGATCTCACGCTGCAGACCGCCGACGCCATCGTCGTCCGGGACGACCTGACCACGATCCCGGCTGTCATCGCGCTGTCTCGCCGTGCACGCCGGGTGGTACTGGCCAATCTCGCCATCGCGGCCGGCTTCATCGGGGTCCTGGTCGTCTGGGACCTGGTCGGCCATCTCCCGCTGCCCCTCGGCGTTCTCGGGCACGAGGGCTCCACCGTCATCGTCGGACTCAACGGCCTGCGACTGCTGCGCTCGTCCGCTTGGCGCCGTGCGCAGGATCAGGCTATCGAACGGACGACAGACTGAATCAGAAGAGTTCGGCGGCGGTGCGGCGGACGACCTCTCGGGCCAGGGAGCCGTGCAGGGCGTCGACGGGGCGCCCGGGGAGGGAGTCGTCCTCGGTGTAGATCCAGCGCAGGATGCTGACCGATACCGACGCCGGATCTACGTTGTCGGTT
This sequence comes from Nocardia sp. NPDC058497, assembly GCF_042720195.1. Classification (NCBI taxonomy): domain Bacteria; kingdom Bacillati; phylum Actinomycetota; class Actinomycetes; order Mycobacteriales; family Nocardiaceae; genus Nocardia; species Nocardia sp. NPDC058497. The sequence continues at coordinate 3,710 of NZ_JBHXMY010000006.1, forward strand.
CCGGCAAGTTTTGGCCGAGGCTGAAGTGCGCACCTGTCGAGTCGGCCAGCGCCGCGACCCGGCCGTAAGGTGTGTCCATCGGTTCGAACACGATGCTGCCGCCCAGTCGCAGCGCCTGCGTGACGGTGTTGTCAAGGTCCGCGCAGCCGAAGTACACCGTCCACGCGTCCGGCACGCCCTCGTGGAGGTGATCGATGCCGTCCATCACGCCCGCCGTATGCGGGTGGGTTGGATGCAAGGTCCAATAGCGGAAGTCGTCGCGTTCTTCGAACGCGAAGAGTTCGTCCCAGCCGAAGACTTCGCGGTAGAAGTCGAGTGAGCCTTCGAAATCGCGGGCCATCAACTCGAACCACGACGGCACATCCACGTGGTCGGTCCATTTGCCGTAGAAGACCGCGCCGCGTGTCTCGAAGCCGCCGAATGTGCCAGGCTGCCAGATGCCGACACTCGCGCCGCCCAGGTCGGCGAGCACCGCCATCGATCCCAAGTCGCCCACCACCATCGGCTCGACGAGAACCCGGGCGCCCTTGGCCTTCGCCTTCTCCGTCGTGGCCGCGGCATCGGGGGTGGACAGGTACACCGTCCAGCGGTCGGGCAGTGGATCGGGGTCGCCCATGCGGCCCATGCCACCCGCGACGGCCTTGCCGTCCTTGCGGAAGGTGATGTAGCCGCCGTACTCGGGTCCGCCTCGCTCGGCCGTCCAGCCGAACAGGTCGCCGTAGAAGGCGATCGAGCGGTCGGGATCCGCGGTGTAGAGGTCGAGCCAGACGGGGTCACCGAGCCGAGCCGTGTAGGTCATAGCTGCTCCTCGCCTGCGCCGGATGCGGGCACAACACCCCACCATTGCAGACGACGCGGCCAAGCGAAAGACCTCACGGCGAGGTGTTGCAGCCCCGCGACCTGCGATGCAAGGTCGGGGAAGTCAGCATGCCACGCTCCCGAGGTAAATCTGCCGCACAGCGTCAGCAGAGCGACCGCATATCGTCAGGCTATACGCCGCATATCGTCAGTCATGCACCCCGCATATCGTCAGACGCAGTTGGCCGCGCTGATTCGCGCGCTCGCGGCACGGCTGCTCGCGGCCGATTCACACAAGAACAAGATCGAAGTCGACATCGTGCTGGAGGACCGGCGCGGCACGGTCGTCGGCATCGAAGTGAAGGCAGCATCCACGGTTCGCACAGAAGATTTACGTGGGCTCCGACACCTCGACCGGCGACTCGGCGACGACTTTCGCGCCGGCATCGTCCTCTATACCGGTACGGAGACGCTCCCATTCGGGCATGAACTCCCGGCGATACCTGTCAGTGCGGTGTGGGAAGCCGCTCCAGGCTTCGAACCCTGACCGGTAGCCGACCCAGCGCTCAGAAGGGTTCGGCGGCGGCGCGGCGGACGACTTCGCGGGCCAGGGGGCCGTGCAGGGCGTCGACCGGACGACCAGGCAGGGAGTCGTCGGGAGTGTAGATCCAGCGCAGGATGTCCTCGTCGCTGTATTTGCCGTCGCGCATCACCGTGATCAGGCCGGGGAGCATCCGGACGATCTCGTCGTTGTCGTCGAAGAACCGGGATGGAATGCCTGCGACACCGTTGCGGCGGATCGCGAGGAGCTGGTGGTCGCGCAGCAGCTGGTGCACGGCGGTGACCGGGATGCCGAGTATGTCGGCGGCCTCGGGGAGCGAGACGACGGTTTCGGTGTCGGGCAGCACATCGTCGCTGCAGGGGAAGGCACTCACACGACAACCGTAGTACGTGTGGGCTGGCCCGCATCGGCTGGCATGCCATCATCACCCGGTTACGATCGTGGGGGCCGCACACGGTGGCCTTGTCGCTTGTCGCAGTGTCGCGAGGGGTGAGAAGTTTGTGAAAGCCGGAGGACATCACTTGATCGGCCAGATGCTGGAAGGGCGCTATCGCATCGATGCGCCGATCGCCCGCGGCGGAATGTCGATGGTGTTCCGGGGAACCGATACCCGGCTGGATCGCCCGGTGGCGGTCAAGGTGATGGATCCGAAGTTCGCCGGGGATCCGCAGTTCCTGACCCGGTTCGAGTTCGAGGCGCGCGCGGTGGCGAAGCTGAAGCATCCGTCGCTGGTCGCCGTGTACGACCAGGGCGTCGACGGCGAGTATCCGTTCCTGATCATGGAATTGGTCGAGGGCGGCACGCTGCGCGAACTGCTGCGCGAACGCGGCCCGATGCCGCCGCACACCGTGCGCGCGGTCGCCGAGCCGGTGCTGCGCGCGATCGGCACCGCCCACGACGCGGGCCTGGTGCACCGCGACATCAAGCCGGAGAACGTGCTGATCTCCGATGCGGGCGAGGTGAAGATCGCCGACTTCGGCCTGGTCCGGGCGGTCGCCGCCGCCAACACCACCTCCGCCAGCGTCATCCTCGGCACCGCCGCCTACCTGGCCCCCGAGCAGGTGACCACCGGCACCGCCGACGCCCGCTCCGACGTGTACGCCTTCGGCATCCTGGTCTTCGAACTGCTCACCGGCCGGGTGCCGTTCACCGGGGACAATTCGCTGTCGGTGGCGTATCAGCGCGTCGAGAACGACGTGCCGCCGCCGAGCCAGTTCATCGGTGGCGTGCCGCCGGAGTTCGACGCCCTGGTGGCCAAGGCCACCTCTCGCGATCCGCAGCAGCGCTACGCCGACGCCCACGAGATGGCCGCGCACCTGCAGTCGATCGCGATGGAACTGAACCTGCCGCCGTATCGGGTGCCCGCGCCGCGGGATTCGGCCGAACACCTCAGCGAGAGCTACCGGACCGGCGCTGCGCACCACCCCGGTGAACGGCCCGCGACCCCGAATCCGGTTGCCGCGCATCCGGTTCCGAACCCGGACCACCAGCCCCAGCACACCAGGGTGGTCACCGCGGCCCGGCCACGGCCCGACGAATACCAGCACACGCACTCCCCCGCCGTGGCGCACAACCCGTTCGCGGCGAACGAGGGCACATCCCGCCGCACCGGCGTGGTGTGGGCGGCGATCGTCACCGCGCTGACCCTGCTGGTCGGGATCGGCGGCTGGTGGCTCGGCGTCGGCCGCTACACCGCGGTGCCGCCGATCGCCGGGATGGACTCCGAACGCGCCGTCGCGGTGCTGCAGGAGGCGGGCTTCGAGACCGTGCTGCGCAACAAGGCCTCGGACACCATTCCGGTGGGCGGCGTGGTCGGCACCGATCCGTCGGCGGGCTCGCGGGTCACCAAGAGCTCCACGATCGCGGTGCTGATCTCCAACGGCAAGCCCCGGGTGCCCGATATCAAGCCTGGCGACCAGATCAGCGCCACCAACCAGGCGATCCGCGACGCGGGCCTGCAGCCGATCGACAGCGGCGAGGCGGCCAGTACAGCGCCGAAGGGCTCGCTGGCCAAGGTGGAGCCCGCACCGGGCACGATCCTGCCGATGGGCGCGCAGGTGAAGGTCTACCGCAGCAAGGGGTCGCAGCCGGTCAACGTGCCCGATGTGCGCGGCAAGACCGCCGAGGAGGCCGCTCGCGCGCTGACCAGCGCCGGGCTGACCGTGCGCGAGACCCGCGTGCAGTACGACAAGAGCGTCGAGGGCGACAAGGCGATCGGCACCGACCCCGCCGTCGGCACCACCTTGCAGTCGGGCGACAGCGTGACGCTGATCGTGTCGAGCGCGGTGAAGGTGCCCAATGTGATGGGCCAGAGCGTCGGCAGCGCCCGCTCCAAGCTGCAGCAGCTGGGTCTCCAGGTGGAGGTCAAATCGCTCACCGACTCCGACAGCTCCCTGGTGATCGGCCAGGTGCCGGGCTTCAACTCGAATGTGGAGGCGGGCAGCGTCGTGACGCTCACCGCCCTACCTTGAAGGGGTAAGGATCCCGACAAGGAAAAGCCCGGGCGCGGCCCCCGCTGATCGCCGGTCGGAGGACCGCGTTCTCAGATGCCGATCTTCAAGCCGATGTGGGCGATGCGGATAGTGCGTTCCTCGGGGACTTCGCGCAGGTGCAGGCGACCGGCGTCCGGTGTGAAACGAAGATGGGTGCCGAAATCTCGGACCACACCGTCCAGATCCTCGAAATGGGTCTCCCGTCGACGAGTGGTGTGTTCGGGAGTGACCAATGACCGGTAGCGAGGTCCGATCGCATCGCAGCCTCGCCACTCGACAACCATTTCCTGGCATTCACGCAGGCGGACGGTGACTGCGTGTACCCACTTGGGGTCGAGGTCGACCAGGTGGTCGGCGACACGGGGAAGGAAGGTGAGAGCCGGGAACAGCTCTTCGCGCCGTGTCCACAATTCGGCGCCGGTTGAAATCGTGGCGCCGAACGCGAGCTCACCCAACCACGCCTTGTGCGCCGCCACGTGGTCGGCAGTCGAGAGGTGGCGCACCTGCACCGTATCGACCGTGAGATCGCCGACCGACTCGTCGATCGAGGTTCGGTCCACGGCCAATGATGTTGTGGTCCAGTGCTGTCCGGAGGGCAAGCTGACCGCAAGGCCATCGTGGCTGTGGGCCAGTCCGATACCTTCGGCGATCGCTCCGTCGAAGCGATACTCGAGGTCGTCGTCCTGGTCGTCGGCGAGCTCGGCGAACGAGTACGGAGCGCGATCTTGGAGTCGGAGCAGCCACCGTCCGCGATCTTTATCGCGCGCCATCCAGCGGGCCATGGGATAGCCGTGGGCAAGTTCGATGTGCGGGAGCTTGAGCGGCGAGACCAGCACCGGGCGCGGCTCGATCGCCTTGAGAGCGCTGACGAACTCCCCCATCGTGGTGCCGATCGCCTCCTCGCGGAGGGTGTACCGGCAGGAGAGTTCGTTCAAGCAGAGCAGGACAGGCAACTTTCCCCCAGGTTTGGCGTCGCTAGTCGATCAGTTCGTCGAGCGCGGTGTCCCACTCGTCGAAGAAGCCGGCCGGCCACTGTTCGATCGCGCCACTCGGGCGTACCTCGATCGGGTCGACATGCTTGACACCTTTGCCGTCTGTATGAAAGTACAACAGCTGCAACTCTTTTGGCGACAGAACCTGACGCTTCACCGCGAGCCGCAGACCGTTGAGAACATGGTCGCTGTGGGATTCGACGATGAATTGGGTACCAGTCGACGCTGCCCGCGCGATGAGTTCGGCCATGGCGGTCTGGCCGCGGGGGTGCAGGTGAGCTTCGGGGTTCTCCAACAGAACCAGCCCACCGGGTTTCGCGGTGAGACAGGCGATCACGATCGGCAAAACGTACGTCAGCCCGAAGCCGACATTTGTCGGCCGATAGCGATTGGACGAGGAGAGCCCAGCCGAACCATGGCTGAACGACAGCCGCACAGCGTCGGTTCCATCGATACCCGCGGCTTGCAGGTTGATCCCCGGACACAACAGCCCCAGCCAGGCTTCGGCTTGCCGGAGCAGCGAATTGCCGTGCGCACCGGGATGCCGCAATGCCGGCGCCACCTCGTCGTCCTGATGGATGCGCAGGTAGTTGACCACGTGCTCACCGCGGGCTCCGAGAAAGCCCGATTGCACGGCCGTCGAACGCAGGTAGCTGACCGCGGGGTTGATCCGGTCGGCACGCAGATACTGGAATCCGCAGTGAAACGGCGGAGTGGTATCGAAGTCTGGCATATCGTCGAACAGCGTATACAACTGGTCCTGGTACCGTGCGCGCTCGGCCGGCGTCAGCTCCCGCCCACTCCGATCCAGCAGAACACCTGGGACGAAATCCGGTGACAATACGAGCAGGTCCTCGTCCGGCTGGTACTCGGCTGACCAGAATCCCCACCCCCGCACCGCACCGCCGCGATCACCGACATCACTGTGCAGCTCGATTTCGATGGCACCCGGCGACGATGTGGTGTCGACCCATGCCTCGTGGCGGACATCGCGCCCGAGCCCGAGTTCTACGCACTCACCGTTGAGTCCGAAGGCATAGCCACCCAGTGCCAGATTTGCCTGTGTCTGCTGCAAGAGCGCGAACGCCTGCAGGACGGTGCTTTTGCCGGATGAGTTGAGTCCCGTCAGCAGGGTCAACCTGCGCAGCGGAACCGTCACTTCGGCGAATGCCTTGAAGTTCCGCAGGGTGATGCCGTTCAGCACGGCCTACCCCCGCCCGTGACTGTCGACAAGTTCACCGATCTTGGCGAACCGGTACCGCACCGAGGCCGGGTCGCCGGTGCTCACCGAAATCGACCGCTCGAACTGACGATCGCTGTTCAGCAGATCACGGAATCCGCGCAGGAACCGCTTCGGCTTCGCCGCGATACGACCGGCCATACCCGGTTGCCGGGCGAAACCGACGTAAATCGACTCGAACAGCGCCTTGTTGACCGGGTACCGTGATGCATGCTCTTCGTACTGTTTCCGGAAAGCGTACTTCCCGAAGGCTTCCTGGCTTGTTCGCATCGCAACCCGGAACTCCCGGCATAGCGCCTCGACGTCGTCATCAGCCAATCGGTTGATTCGCCGCATCGCTTCCTGCAGAAATCGGTCGAAGTCCTTCTCCCGGTATTCCGCCGGATCGGTGAGCCGAAAGGCAAGGAAACGCAACACCATTTCGCGGTCGGCCATTCTGGTCCTGGCCACCGAGCCATCTGTGGCCTCTTGAAATTCCGCGGAATCGGCCAGCTCCGCCAGCAACTCGCGAGCCCGCCCCGGGATAAGGGCGTGCCGCAGCTCCTGGGTTGTCAGCGGCAGCCCGCCGGTGTTGATCCGGGCGAAGATATTGAACTTCGCCTCGACCGGGGTACCTCTCCGAATCAAATGCAGGACGAGTTCAGTCTCCTCGAGCCGGGTCTGCAGCCTACCAGGCAGATCCGCAAAGCGGCTGCCATTGAAATCCAGATAGTTCAGCCCGGTCAACGTCAGTGGCGGAAAAGCAGGCGAGGGCTCGACGAACCGCACGATCGCTGTCAACCGCTGAATGCCGTCGACGATCGCCCATTGATCGGCAGAATCCTCGGGCTCGGCGACCTCGGCGGCGTAAAACGCGGGCAGCGGGATACGCAGCAGGATCGATTCGATCAGTCTGCTCTGATTGGCGTCGCTCCAGATGCCGGCGATCCGCTGAAAATCGGGCTGCAGGTCGATCGTCCCGCGTCGCAGCCGCGACAGCATCAGCGAGATCGTCGGGGTCTTGGTCACCACATCGATACGCTCGGGGTCATACGGCTCACCGTTGGTGGTGCCGAGATCCTCGCGCTCGACATCCACTGGATCGCCGCCGGCGCTCAGGTCGCGTTCCGCGCCGTGCCCTTCGTCCATCTACCGACCGCTCCCCTGTACTCCGTTGGCTGCCATGCGACTCTACCGGGCATTCGCGGATCGACCGAGATAACAGCGGTGACTGAACACGGAATCCGCTTCGGGCACAAGGCTTACCGCAGCATCTCGGCGACCAGGAACGACAGTTCCAGCGACTGCTGGGTGTTCAGGCGCGGGTCGCAGGCGGTCTCGTAGCGGTCCTCGAGGTCGAGGTCGGAGATGTCCTGCGCGCCGCCGAGGCACTCGGTGACGTTCTCGCCGGTCAGCTCGATGTGCAGGCCGCCGGGGTGGGTGCCCAGGGCGTGGTGAACCTCGAAGAAGCCCTGCACCTCGTCGACGATGCGGTCGAAGTGGCGGGTCTTGAAACCGGTCGAGGACTCGTGGGTGTTGCCGTGCATGGGGTCGCACTGCCAGATCACCTGGTGGCCGGTGGCCTGGACCTTCTCGATGATGGGCGGCAGGACGTCGCGCACCTTGCCGTTGCCCATCCGGGCGACCAGGGTGAGCCGGCCCGGCTCGTTGTTCGGGTCGAGGCGCTCGACGTACTCCACGGCCTGGTCGGGCGTGGTGGTCGGGCCGATCTTGAGGCCGATCGGGTTGGCCAGCAGCTCGGCCAGCGCGATGTGGGCGCCGTCCAGCTGACGGGTGCGCTCACCGATCCACAGGAAGTGCGCGGACAGGTCGTAGAGCAGCGGCTCGCCGGTCTCGCTCTCGCTCAGCCGCAGCATCGCGCGCTCGTAGTCCAGGACGAGGGCCTCGTGCGAGGCGTAGATGCGGGCCGACTTCAGGCTCGGGTCGTTGACCTGGCAGGCGGTCATGAACCGCAGGCCGCGGTCGATCTCCTCGGCCAGCGCCTCGTAGCGGGCGCCCGCGGGCGACTGGGCGACGAAGTCGCGGTTCCAGTCGTGCACCTGGTGCAGGTCGGCCATGCCCGCGCTGGTCAGCGCGCGGACCAGGTTCATCGCGGCGCTGGCGTTGGCGTAGGCGCGGACCAGGCGCGCCGGGTCGTGGCGGCGCACCGCCTCCTCGGCGACCAGCGAGTTGACCATGTCGCCGCGGTAGGACTTGAGGCCGAGCGAGTCGACGTCGGAGGAGCGCGGCTTGGCGTACTGGCCGGCGATCCGCGCCACCTTCACCACCGGCAGGCTCGCGCCGTAGGTGAGCACGACGGCCATCTGCAGCAGGGTGCGGATGTTGCCGCGGATGTGCGGTTCGGTGTTGTCGGCGAAGGTCTCCGCGCAGTCACCGCCCTGCATGAGGAACGCCTCACCGCGCGCGACGGCGGCGAGCTGGGATTTGAGCTCCTCCACCTCGGCGGGCAGGCAGATCGGCGGCACGCTCTCGAGCACGGTGCGCATCGTCGCGGCCTCTTCGGCGTCCCACGACGGCTGCTGCAGGGCGGGCCGCGCCAAGGCGGCGTCGAGTCGGCTGCGCAGTTCCGCGGGCAGCGGCGGCAGTTCCGGCAGGCGGTCAATGGGTACGTCGACGGTCCAGGTCACCAGATCAGAATACGTAACCCGGGCGCGGAACCCCACCGCCGGGCCGGTCGAGGTGAGGTCGGCTTCGCTGCCCTCACGCCAGGCAAACAAGCGAGTTGGTGAAGTGGCATCCGGGTCGCGACACGGCGACCACCCCGAGAAAGGTTTACCGACGATGAAGTGGAACCACCTGTCGACCCGTACGGCCCTGGCGATCGGCCTCGCCGCGCTGGCAACCGCGGCGACCGTCGGCACGGCGAGCGCCGCGCCCGGCGATCAGAGCCACCCGATGCTCGAGACGACGTGCTCGGTGGAACAGATCGAGGCGGCGCTCGCCGAGCACGCGCCCGACCTCGCCCAGAAGCTCGCCCAGCACCCCGAGCATCGCGCGAAACTCGCGGAACTGCTGGCGAAGTCGCCCGAGGAGCGGCGGGTCATCATCCAGCAGCGCCAGGGTGAGCACCCCGGACGGCACGACGGCAGGCATGAGGGGCAGCGCACCAAGATGCTCGAAGTCCTCGAGGTGTGCGCCACCTACTGACGTACCACCGCGATCCCGGCGGCGGGCAGTGACACCGTGACGATCAGTCCGCCGTCGGGATCGGCCGCCGCGTGCACGGTGCCGCCGTGCGCGTGGGCCACCGATCGGACGATGGACAGTCCGAGGCCCGCGCCGCGGCGAGCTCCCGGGTCGGCACGGCGGGTGGTGTCCGCGGCGCGGCGGAACGGCTCGAACAGTCCGTCGAGTTCGAATTCCGGCACCACCCGGCCGGTGTTGGCCACGGTCAACCGGACGGCTCCGGTCTCCGTCGCGCACTCGATGCGCACCCGGCCGCCCGGACGGTTGTACCGCACCGCATTGTCGACGAGGTTGTGCACCAGCCGCTCCAGCAGGATCGGGTCGCCGTCGACCGGCCCGGACACCACGTCGCATTCGAGTGACACACCAGCGCCGGTGGCCTCTGTCGTGCTGAGGTCGGCCACATGCCGTGCGATACCCGCCAGGTCACAGCGCCTGCGCTCGAGGAGCTGCTGCTCGCTCGAGACCAGCAGCAACAGCCCGTCGATCAGGCGTTCGTGGCGGCCGTTGACCTCGAGCAGGGTCTCGCCGAGCTGCCGTAGCGATTCGGGCGCGTCCGCCCGGTCCAGCGCCACCTCGATCAGGGTGCGGTTGATCGCCAGCGGGGTGCGCAGTTCGTGGGAGGCGTTGGCGACGAAGCGGCGCTGGCCGTCGAAGGCACGGTCGAGGCGTTCGAGCATGGCGTCGAAGGTGTCGGCGAGGTCCTTGATCTCGTCGGGCGGCCCTTCCAGGCCGATGCGTTCGTGCAGGCTGCGGTCGGCCACCCGGCGCGCGGTCGCGGTGACCCGCTGCAGCGGCTGCAGTGCCCGCCCGGCGAGCAGCCAGCCGAACCCGGCGGCCGCGATCCCGACCACCACGAGCGCGGACAGCGACGAGATCAGCATCACCCGCAGCACATCGCGCCGCTCCTGTTCGGCCTGGGCGACGATCGCGGCGGCGAGCTGTTCGGCCGCGGGCATCCGATCGCCCAGCGCCAGATGCTTGCTGATGATCATGTGCGTCGCCGCCGCGGGCCGCCGGTCCAGCCACTGCTCGAGCGAGAAGTACATCACCGCGATCAGCACCGCGCCGGCCACGAAGAACGACGCCGCGTACAGCAGGGTCAGCCGCAGCCTGATGGTCGAGCGTGGGCGGCTCATCGGATGCGGTAGCCCACGCCGGGCTCGGTCTCGATCAGCGCCGGTTCCCCGAGCTTGCGGCGCAACATCATGATCGTGTACCTGACCACGCCGGTGAACGGGTCGATGTTCTCGTCCCACGCCTTCTCCAGTAGTTGTTCGGCCGACACCACACCGCCGTCGGCGCGCATCAGCTCACGCAGCACCGCGAACTCCTTGCGTGACACCGTGATCGGCAGACCGTCGCGGGTCAGCGTGCGGCGGTGCACGTCGAGGCAGAGACCACCGCGGCGCAGGACCGGCGGGGTGGCCGGGTGCGCCCGGCGCCCGAGTGCCTGTACCCGGGCGACCAGTTCGGCGAAGGCGAACGGCTTGGTCAGGTAGTCGTCGGCACCCAGCCCGAGCCCGGCGACCCGCTCACCGATCCCGGCCGCCGCGGTCAGCATCAGCACGCGGGTGTCCACGCCGTGCTCGATCATCCAGCCGCACACCTGGTCGCCGGACGCGCCGGGGATGTCCCGGTCCAGGACGACGACGTCGTAGTCGTTGACCGGCACGCGTTCCAGCGCCGCGTCGCCGTCGTAGACCACATCCACCGCCATCGCGTGCCGTCGCAGCCCCGTGCCGATCGCGTCGGCCAATATCGTCTCGTCTTCGACCACAAGCACCCGCACAGGCGACATCTTGCCCGTCGACCCTGTTTGTTCGCTGTGAGGTCACGGCAGACCCGTGCGCGTCACGTGCGAACCGTCGACATAGGGTTTCTCGGTCAACCCATCGTGGGTTACGGACCGCGCCGTCCCGCCGGACGGTCGCGGCCGCCCACCGGCACGAAGAGGCGATCTCCCTGCGATATTTCTACGACTCGGAATTCGTCGAGGACGGCGTGACGATCGATCTGATCTCGATCGGCGTCGTCTGCGAGGACGGGCGCGAATACTACGCGGTGTCCACCGAATTCGACGCGGGGCGGGCTGGGCCGTGGGTCCGCAAACATGTGCTCCCGAAATTGCCGCAGGCGGGATCGCCGCTGTATCGCACCAGGGAACAGATCCGCGACGACCTGTTCAAGTTCTTCCTGCCGCGGCCCAGCGTCCAGCCGGAGCTGTGGGCCTGGGTGGCCGCCTACGACCACGTCGCGCTGTGCCAGCTGTGGGGTGACATGACCGCGCTGCCCAAGGGCATGCCGCGCTACACCAACGAGCTACGTCAGCACTGGGTCGCGCACGGCAGCCCAGAGCTGCCGCCGATCCCCGACGACGCGCACGACGCGCTGGCCGATGCCCGGCACAATATGGCCAAGTTCGAGGCGATCGAGGCCTACCGGCGCGCCCCGCGCCTCTGAGCCGAATACGGAAAGGCCCCGAGTCGCATCGACTCGGGGCCTTTCTCGTGGTGCTTGCGCGATCAGTGACCGTGCGGCGCGTCACCGTTGGCGCGTGCCTGCTCGTTCACGAGCGCGGTGAGCATCTTGTGCTCCTCGGCGTGCTCGTTCTCGAAGTAGGCGTCGGACTCGGCCTTCGGGTCGGGCCGCAGGAAGCTACCGGTGCCCGGCTTGCCCGCCGAACCCAGCTTGTTCATCTTCTTGGGCACCGGGGCGCCCTGGTACTCCAGCGGGATCGCGTGGCCGTGGTCGTCGACCGGGCCCAGCGGCTGGTGCACCTCGATGTACTCACCGTGCGGCAGGCGCTTGATGACACCGGTCTCGATGCCGTGCTCGAGCACCGCCCGGTCACTGCGCTGCAGGCCGATGCAGAACCGGTAGGTCACGAAGTACGCCAGCGGCGGGAGCAAAAGCACGCCGATGCGGCCGATCCAGGTCGTCGCGTTCAGCGAGATGTCGAACTTGAACGCGATGATGTCGTTGACACACGACAGCGTCAGCACCACGTAGAACGCGATGGCCATGGCACCGATGGCGGTGCGGACCGGCACGTCGCGCGGACGCTGGAGCAGGTTGTGATGCGCCGTGTGATCGTTGGTGAGGCGCTTCTCGATCCACGGGTAGGCGATCAGCAGGGTGAACACCAGACCCATGACAATGGCGACCCAGAACACCGCCGGGACCGTGTAGCGACCCAGGTAGAGCTCCCACGGCGGCATCAGGCGCGCCATACCGTCGGTCCACATCATGTAGAAGTCGGGCTGCGAACCCGCAGAGACCTGGGACGGGTTGTACGGACCCAGATTCCAGATCGGGTTGATCTGCAGGACACCACCCATGATGCCGACGATGCCGAGGGTGAACGCGAAGAACGCGCCCTGGTCCGCGGCGAACACCGGCACGATGCGCGCGCCGACCACGTTGTTCTCGGTCCGGCCGGGGCCGGGGAACTGGGTGTGCTTCTGGTACCAGACCAGCGCGACGTGCGCGCCGATCAGCGCCAGGATGATGCCGGGCAGCAGCAGCACGTGCGCGACGTAGAGGCGCGGGATGATGATGTCGCCGGGGAAGTCGCCGCCGAACATCAGCCAGTGCATCCAGGTACCGATCACCGGGATACCGATGGTGATACCGGAGAACGCGGCCCGCAGCCCGGTACCGGAGAGCAGATCGTCGGGCAGCGAGTAGCCGAAGAAGCCTTCGAACATCGCCAGGATCAGCAGCAGCGAGCCGATCACCCAGTTCGCCTCACGCGGCTTGCGGAACGCGCCGGTGAAGAAGATGCGGAACAGGTGGATGATGATCGACGCCGCGAACAGCAGGGCCGCCCAGTGGTGGATCTGCCGGACGAACAGACCGCCGCGCACCTCGAAGGAGATGTTCAGCGCGGTCTCGTACGCCCGCGACATGCCGACGCCGCGCAGCGGCTGGTAGGCGCCGTCGTAGGTGACGTGCGCCATCGACGGATCGAAGAACAGCGTCAGGTACACACCCGACAGCAGCAGGATGATGAACGCGTACAGCGCGATCTCACCGAGCAGGAACGACCAGTGGGTCGGGAAGACCTTGTTGATCGACCGCTTCATGAACGCGGCGGCGCGATACCGCTCGTCCATCTCGTTGGCTTGGTTCGCCACCAGAGTGCTCATGAACGACGCTCCCAGAAGGCCGGGCCGAGCGGCTCGATGAAGTCGCCGTTGGCGACCAGGAAACCCTCGGAGTTGACGGTGATCGGCAGCTGCGGCAGCGCGCGGGCGGCCGGACCGAAGACCGGCTTACCCCACTCGGTCGCCGAGAACTGCGACTGGTGGCAGGGGCACAGGATGCGGTTGGTCTGCTGCTCGAACAGTGAGGTCGGGCAACCGAGGTGGGTGCAGATCTTCGAGTAGGCGAAGTAGTCGCCGTAGTTGAAGCTCTCCTGGCCCTTGCGCTTGATCGCCTTCTCCGCGTCGGCGGTGCGCAGACGGATCATCATGACCGCGTTGCGGATGCCACGCAGTGACTGCAGCGTCTCGTGCTCGTCGCCGCGCCACTTCTCTTTCCACGGGAACACGGTTTCCATCGCGCCGGCGTCCAGGTCTTCCGGACGCACGAGCACGACATCCTGCGGGCGACCGGTGTCGCGACGGATGTAGATGGTCTCGCCCGGGTAGTCCGGGGTCCAGCCCGACACCCACAGCGGCGACTTGTCGCCCTTGGCCCACGGGTTCTTCACCATGCCGCCGATGAACACCAGCAGCGAGCCGATGCCGAGCACGCCGACGCCGGCACCCGCGGTGCCGAGCATCATCTTGCGGCGACCCAGGGTGGAGGTGTCGAGCGCGTCCTGCAGCTCGGCCGCCAGGGTCCGGCGCTCGACCTCGTCCGACGGGCCGTCGTGGCGCTGCTGGATCGAGATCTCGGCGGGGATGAACCGCTTGCGGATCAGCACGACGGCGATACCGATGACCAGCACCGAGATGCCGAAGGTCAGGCCGACGAGCGGGGTGAACAGCGCGTAGGCCTGGTGGCCTTCCTGCCGGTTGCCCTTCCACTCCCACGGCCAGAACAGGAAGACACCGATCAGCGCGGCGGCGGCCAGGCCGGAGATGGCGAACCAGAACGTGACCGCACGCTCGGCGCGCTTCTCGGCGCGGGTGCCCGGCACCGGCCACCGCTCGCCGCGGTACGCGACCTCGACGTCGTCACGCGCGGTACCGAGCTCGACCAGCTCGTCGCGCGTCATCGCGTCCAGTTCGTCTTCGGTGGGTTCGCGACCCATGTCGCTTCGCTCCTGTCCACTCATGACTGTGTCCTATCCGACATGCTCGCCTCCGCGTGCTGACCGATCATGTCCTGGATCCGATCCACATCGCGGCGCCGACAACGGCGGTGATGCCGATGACCCAGATCGCGAGGCCTTCGGTCGCCGGACCGAAACCGCCGAGGTCCCAGCCGCCGGGCGCCTTCTCTTCGGCCGCGTTCTTGACGTAGGCGACGATGTCGCGCTTCTCCTCCGGCGACAGCTGCCGGTCGGAGAACTTCGGCATGTTCTGCGGGCCGGTGATCATCGCGCTGTAGATCTGCGCCTCGTTGGCAGCCGCCAGCGAGGGCGCGAACTTGCCGCTGGAGAGCGCACCACCGCGGGCGGTGAAGTTGTGGCAGGAGGCGCAGTTCATGCGGAACAGCTCCGAACCACGGGCGATGTCGTCGCCACGCAGCGATTCCTGCGCGATCTCGCCGTTGGCGTCGCGGATCACCGAGGGGCCACCGCCGTTGGCGGCGACGTACGCGCCGAGCGCGTCGGTCTGATGCGCGTCGAACTTCTCCGGCTTGCGCATCGCCTGTGCTTCGTTGCGGGTCATCGGCATGCGGCCGGTGGACACCTGGAAGTAGACGGCGGCCTCGCCGACGCCGATCAGGCTGGGGCCACGGTCTTCCACACCCTGCAGATTGGCGCCGTGGCAGGTGATGCACGAGGTGTCGTAGAGCTGCTTGCCCTCGCGGATGAGCGCGGACTGATCCTCGTGCGCGGTGGCGATCTGCGGCTCGGGAGTGAGCGCCGTGGCCAGGAAGCCGGCTCCGACCAGACCAACGAGCAACGCGAGACCGCCCGCGATACGACGGCGAACGCGACGCTGCTTACGCGTCTTGGCGGCCTGCCCGTTGCCGGGGCCAGCGGGCTCTGGGGCCGACGGGGGAGATGAACTCATCTGTGTCCCTTTGGAGTAGACGGAACCGACTTGTGCAAATGGTGCGCGCCCGCGCCTAGCGGACGAAGTAGATCGTGGCGAACAGCCCGATCCAGACGATGTCGACGAAGTGCCAGTAGTACGACACCACGATCGCGGCGGTCGCCTGCGCGGGCGTGAACTTGCTCAGCGTGGTGCGGATCAGCAGGAACACGAACGCGATCAGACCGCCGATGACGTGCAGGCCGTGGAAGCCGGTGGTGATGTAGAAGACCGAGCCGTAGGAGCTGCCTGCGATCGAGGTTCCCTCGTGCACCAGGTGGTAGTACTCGTAGCCCTGGCCGAAGACGAAGAACGTGCCCATCGCCAGGGTGATCATGTACCAGCGGCGCAGGCCGAACACGTCGCCTCGCTCCGCCGCGAACACGCCCATCTGGCAGGTGAACGACGATGCGATCAGCACGGCCGTCACCGGGATGGCGAGCGTCATGTTCAGCTCGGTCGGCTCCGGGGGCCAGTTGCCGTGCGCCTGCGCGCGCGCAACGAAGTACATGGCGAAGAGGCCGGCGAAGAACATCAGCTCGCTCGACAGCCAGATGATGGTTCCGACGCTGACCATGTTGGGCCGGTTCAGCGAATGCACACGCTGAGTAATGGCCGATCCTGGGGTGCCTACTGCGGTCGTCACGGGGTAAGTATGACTCTTCGTAGTACGACAGCTGTACCCGGGTACGAAAGTTTGTCGCGCGAGGCGGAAAACCCACGCACAGACGGGGTCCGCGACATCGGTCGGCGTGTTGGCGACGATCACGTGACGACCGATTGTGACAGCGTTGGATGTGGATAACCTGAGACGAGGAGGCGGCGATGGTCGTGGTGCGGATGTGGCGGCGGTTGTTCGGTGGAAACGCGCAGGCGCTCGATCCGGCGCGGGCCGATCTGGTCGTGGTCGCGTCGAGTTTCGACGACGTCGAGGCCTGCTCGGCGGTGCTGGACCGGGCGACCGGCCTGGATCGGGAGGCCGAGGCGGTGCTGCGCCACCACCTGCGCCTGCCCGCCGGGCAGCTCGACGCGGCCTGTGAGATCGCCGGCTACGACGGGTACACGCGCGCCGAGCCGGCGCGGGCGGCTACCGACGACCTGGTGCCGATCATCCTGCAGCGGGTGCAGGTCCTCGACCCGCTGAGCTGTTCGCAGGAGCGTTCGCGGATGGCCGGGCTCGCCCAGCGCCACGACGGTGTCGCCGACGGCTGGGACGCGCTGCAGCCGCCTCGTCCCGCCCCTTAAACTTGCTCAGCGGCGCAATAGGGTCGCGCAATACAGGCGCGCGCGAGCAGAGTTCGCGCGACGATGTCGGTCGAGAAGAAGGATGCGGAGCAGATGAGCGTGCGCAGCTGGCCCCAGGTGCTCGGAACCCTCGCCGACGGTGGTGACCTGGCCGCGGACGACACCACCTGGGTGATCGACGAGATCTTCACCGACAATGCCACCGCGGCCCAGATCGCGGCGTTCGGCGTCGCCATGAAGATCAAGGGCCCCACTCCCACCGAGCTGGCGGGCATGGTCGCGGGCATGCTCGGGCACGCGCGCCTGGTCCATGTCGACGGCGACGCGGTCGACATCGTCGGCACCGGCGGCGACCGGTCCGGCTCGGTGAACATCTCCACCATGTCCTCGGTGGTCGTCGCCTCGGCCGGTGTGCCGGTGGTCAAGCACGGCAACCGGGCCGCCTCGTCGAAGTCCGGTGGCGCCGACGTGCTGGAAGCGCTGGGTGTGCGGCTCGCGCTCGGCCCCGAGTCGGTGGCGCAGTCGGTGCGCGAGGCAGGGATCGGTTTCTGCTTCGCGCCGCTGTTCCATGCCGGGCTGCGCTTCGCCGGGCCCGCGCGCAAGGAGATCGGCATCCCGACCGTGTTCAACGTGCTCGGCCCGCTCACCAACCCGGCGCAGCCGCGGGCGGGGCTGATCGGCTGCGCGTTCGCCGACCTCGCGCCGGTGATCGCGGGCGTGTTCGCCGAACGTGACGCCAGTGCGCTGGTGGTGCGCGGGCGGGACGGGCTCGACGAGATCACCACCTCCGACCTCACCGATGTGTGGGTGGTCAGCGGTGGGCGGATCAGGCAGACCGTGATCGATCCGACGCGCCTGGGTATCCCCCGGGTCGACCTGGACGCGCTGCGCGGTGGTGACGCCGAGGTCAACGCCGGGATCGCCCGCGAGGTGTTCGCCGGGACGCCGGGCCCGGTGCGCGACGCGACCCTGCTGAACTCCGCCGCCGCGATCGTCGCCTACGACCTCTCGCGCGGGGTCGGCGATGTCGACCTGGATCTGGACGCCGCGCTGGCGGGCGGGCTCGAGCGCGCCGCGGCCGCCGTCGACAGCGGCGCGGCGGCGAAGCTGCTGCAGAGCTGGGCCGAGCTCACCCAGACCCTCGACGAGGGCTGAGCGAAAGCCTCACTCCCCCAGCGAGAATCCGGCTTCCACGTCGGCGCTCGAATACGACTTGAAGGCGATGTGGGTGGTGGTGCGGACCACGCCTGCCACCTTGTCGATGCCGCTGGTGACCACCTCGGCGATCCGCGCGTGATCGCGGACCCGCACGATCGCGATCAGGTCGACATCACCGGCGCAGGAGTACACCTCGGCGACTCCTGCGGTGTCGGCGAGCGCCTGCGCGGTCTCGGGGATACGAGAGTTCTCGGCCTGGATCAGCACGATCGCGGTAATCATGGGATCAGCGTAGAACTTCGGGCCGCTCGGTGGCCGCTTTGAACCGTCGCATCAGGTCACGGCTCTTCACGCCGGGCGCCGATTCCACCGAACTGGACACATCGACGCCATAGGGGCGGTGGCGGGCGATGGTGTCGGCGACATTGCCGGCGTCGAGTCCACCGGCCAGCACGACCTTGCCCGGCAGCGCGCGCACCCAGTCGGGGAATTCCTCGAAGATTCCGGAGCCCGCGCTGGCGTCGTAGAAGAAGTATTCGCTGGTCTGCTCTGGTGCGGGCGGCGTGGACGAGCAGAACGCCAGGTTCGGCAGGTCGGCCCACTGGTAGAGCTGCACGACGTCGAACGCGTCGGCAACCTCGGCGACCTCGGACGCTTCCAGGGCGACGACGAAGGTGGTGATCCGGCCGCGCGCGTAGTCGGCGAGGGCGCGAGCCTGCTCGGGGGTGCGGTAGCGCTTGCTCTTGGGCGTGACCATGACGCCGATCGCGGAGTAGCCGAGCTCGACGGCCCAGTCGATCTGCTCCTCGGTGGTCAGGCCGCACACCTTCACGAACATCCGCGGTTCGCCCTTTCTCCCGCTGTCACCGGGCGTGACAGGCGGTTCCATGATCCTCTCGCCGGGTGGTCACCGTTGCGCCAGGTATTGCTCCTGCGCGCTGACGGTGGTCGCGGCGGTCCTGGCCAGCTCGGCCCAGCCCTTCCAGCGGGCCGCGCCGTGCAGCGGCTCGCGATAGCCGTCGCTTGTGCGCACGATGCGAGCGCCCGGCTTGGCGAGCCAGCGGGCGATGACACCGACCTCTTCGGGTGGTGCGCCGCGGAGAGGGGGAATGTCGTCGTCGGGAAGTGGTCCGCAGCCGAACAGGGCGTCGTCGGTGAAGTGCGTATCCGGGACGGTCGAGTCCGGGTCAGGCGTCTGCGCTGGGGAATCGGTGGCGATGTCGGTATTTGCGATAGCCGCGGTCGCGGTCGCGGCGGGACCGACGGTGGCGGTCACAGCGATGGTGGCACTGGCGCGAGTACCGCCCCTGGCGGATGCCGCGTCGCCCAGGTCTGGGATCACGGTTTCGGCGGCCGCGACGATCTGGTCGACGGTCGCCATGGGTGGGGTGCCGCGGAGGGCTGTGCCTGCCGCGGCGAGGCGTCCGTAGCGGATCACCGAGAATTCCCAGCCGCCCGTTCCGTCGGGCGAGGCGATGATCAGTTCGGCGATGCGGGCGAGCGCGGCGAGGCGCTGGGTGCGGTGCAGCATGGTGACGACGGTGGCGGTGCGGTCACGCAGGCGCGCCGCCGCTTCGAAATGTTCGGCGGTGGAATGTGTTTCGATGCGATCGAGCATGGCGCGCAGCAGCGCGTCGGAGCGGCCGGTGAACAGATCGCGTACCGCGTCGACCGCCGGGGCGTAACCGGCGGCGTCCAGGTCTGCCTCGGGGCGAGCCGCGGGGCAGCCGCCGACCACCGCGGGCGGACAGGTGTGTTTCGCCGTGCGGGTGAGGCGGGTGGCGCAGGTTCGCAGTCCGGCGAACTCGGCGATCGTCGCGGACACGTCGACGGCGTCGGTGCGAGAAGTGAACGGCCCCAATGCTGTTCGCGTCGGGGTGCGCACGGCGACGAGCCGGGGAAAGGCCTCGTCGCTGATCGTCAGCCACCAGCCGCGACGGGGGAACTTCGAGCGGCGGTTGTACGGCGGGGCGTGCGCGGCGAGCATGCGCAGCTCGCGCACGCCCGCTTCCAGGCCATGCGCGCACACCACGTGGTCGACCCGAATCGCCAGTGCCACCATCTCTTTCATCCGGCCGCGGGTCTCCGAACCGGTGAAGTAATTGCGGACGCGGCGGCGCAGATTGACCGCGGTCCCTATATAGAGGACTTCGTCGGAAGGACCGCGGAACAGATACACCCCGGGCGCGGTCGGCAGATCGCCGGCGAAAGTGCGCTTGGCCCGCTGGGTTCCGGTGACGCCGGGCAGGTAGTCGAGCAGTTCGGTGAGGCTGTGCACGCCCTGGTTGCCGACCCGGCCGATCAGCGCGTGCAGCACGTCGACGGTGGCGCGGGCGTCGTCGAGGGCGCGGTGCGTCGGGGTGGTCGACGCGCCGAGAATCTGGGCCAGCACCCCGAGTCGCGCCGACGGGGCCTCGTCGCGGGTAAGCACCCGTCGCGCCAGTTTCACCGTGCACAGCACCTGCGGGTTGGGCCAGGTGATGTCCTGGCGCGCCGCAGCGGCTTTGAGGAACGCGGTGTCGAAGCGGGCATTGTGCGCCACCAGCACCGCGCCCGCCGCGAACTCGAGAAAGCCCGGCAGCACCGCCTCGATCCGCGGCGCCTCGTACACCATCGCCGTGGTGATCCCGGTGATCTGCACGATCGCCGGCGGGATCGCGAACCCCGGATTCACCAGGGTCGCGAACTCCCCCAGCACTTCTCCCCCGCGCACCTTCACCGCCCCGATCTCGGTGATCGAATCCCCGTCCGGGCTGGTCCCGGTCGTTTCCAGGTCGACGACGACGAAGGTGGTGTCATACAGCGGAGTGTCGAGTTCGTCGAAGGCCAGCTGACGGGCGGCAGCCGGGAGCGGAACGGGATCGGGCACGGCGAGCAGCGTAGGACGGGGGTCCGACAAGCTCGCCGTGCGCGACGGTCCGCGCGGTGGTCGCCGCAGCCAGGCGCAGCGGATCCGACTGCGGTGCAGAGGTGTCAGCGTTGGGTCGGCGGTGGCCAGTTCGGCGGGAGCGTCAGGCGAGGACGCGGTGTCGGCCAGAGGTTTCCCGTCGGCAATCGGTCCACCGGGAACTGCGACGGGATCCGCGGCGGCTGGATGTACTCCGACGGCAGCCGGTAGTGCGAAGGCAGGGTCCGCGAGGCCGGGACGCTCGACGGGGCATCGGAACCGGCGGTCATCACGCCGCGAGCTACCGCGACCACAAGGAACACCACCAGTCCGACCGCGAGTCGTCCGCCGCCACCACGTCCCGATCGGCTCTTCCCCAGATATTCCTCGCGCCATTCCGGGGCCGATCGCGCGGGAGCTGGTCGCACGGCGGCCGGTCGCACGGGAGCCGGTCGCTCTGGTTCCGGCGGCTCGGCGGACTCCGGTGCGGTCTCGGCCTCCTGCGGACTCGACAGCGTCTGCGGCGGCGCGTCGTCGGCCTCGTCCGCCGAGCCGGCAATCTGCGCCAGCAGCTCGCGAACCTCAGGCGCATAGGCCGGATCCAGCTGGGCCACCCGCACCAATCGCTCTCGCGCGGCGCCCCAGTGTTCCTTCTCCAGGTCGTGTCGCGCGAGCAGATACAGCGCCTCGGTGTTGTCCGGGTCGAGGCGGAGCGCTTCGACGAAGGCCGCACGGGCCGCCACTCCCCGTTTCGACCACGCGCCGGAGTTGTGCCACAGCACCCGACCGCGAACCAGGTGCAGCAACGCGTCCTGCGGCGCCAGCTCGATCGCGTCATCAATGGCCGCGAGCGACTCGCCCCGGTCACGGTGCATGAGTGTGGTGGCCAGCAGGCGATGGCACTCGGCTGACCACGGATCGAGTTCGACACATCGGCGAGCAGCGGCCAGTGCCGCGTCGTCGTGCTCGGCGCCGTCGGCGCCCACCGCGATGCACGCGCGCATGAGCCCGTGCTCACCAATCGCGAGCAGCTTCCACGGGAACAAGTTCACCGGATCGAGGCGCAATGCCGTGCGCACCGACTCGACTGCCTCGGCGTACCTGCCCGGCCGCAGCCAGGAATAGGCCAGGTGCGCGTGCGCTTGACTGCTGTCCGGTTCCGCGGCGAGCATCGGCGCCAGCATCGTCCTGGCTGCCTCGTAGCGGCCCAGGTCGATCAGGATCTTGACCTTGTCGAGCTGTTCCTCGCTCATCGCGCTCGGCTCAGCGCCGTTTCCTCCGCTCGAGATACATCGCCAGATCGTCATAGCTGCCGTCGCCGTTGGCGAATTCGACCACATTGCGGGCGGATTCGAACCAGGCGCCGGTGCTCGGCCGGATCTGGGCCAGCGCGGCCCGCACGTCGGCCATGCCGATCGGGCGCACCTCACCGGAGCGCATGGAATCAGCCATCGCGAGCTGGGTGGCCGAGGTGCACACGTGGGCGAGGTCGGCGCCGGACAGGCCCTCGGTGTGCGCGGCCAGCGCGGTCAGGTCGATGCCGGCGACCGGGCGGTCGCGCAGGTTGTAGTGCAGGATCGAGCGGCGGGCTGGCGCGTCGGGCAGGCCGACGAAGATCATCCGGTCGAACCGGCCCGGCCTGCGCAGGGCGACGTCGACATCCCACGGATGGTTGGTCGCGCCGAGCACGAACACACCCTCGTTGCTGTGGGTGGCCGAGTCCATCTCGGTGAGCAGCTGATTGACCACGGTGCGCATGGTCGAGGAGCCGTGCATCTGGCTGCGCTTGTGCCCGAGCGCGTCGACCTCGTCGAGGAACAGCACGCACGGCGCGTTGCGGCGGGCCATCTCGAAGATGCTGTGCACATTGCGCTCGCTGGCGCCCGTATAGATATCGAGGATGTCCGCGATCTCGATCGGAAAGAAGTTGGCGCCGAGCTCGCCCGCGACCGCCGAGGCGAGGAAGGTCTTGCCGCAGCCGGGCGGGCCGTAGAGCAGGAGCCCGCCGCGGGCGGAGGTGCCGAACGCCTTGGCCAGTTCCGGATTGCGCAGCGGGGCGAGCAGGGTCAGGTCGAGCTGGCGCTTCACCTCGTCCATGCCGCCGACATCGGCCAGGCGCAGGGTCGGGCGCTCGACCGTGGCGGCGTCGTCGTCGGTGACGAACTCGGTGGGCGCGGCGTCGACGAAGGCCGGTTCGATGATGTCGCCGACCTGATCCTCCGCGGCGGCCCAGTCGTACTCCGGCGCCGGACCGGTGTGCGCAGCGGGCGCCGGTGAACCGCCGGACAGTGCGTTCGTGCAGCGCGTCATCAGGGCCAGGACCTGCTCGTTTCCCGGATGATGGCCGAGTGCGACACCACAGTGGGCCAGCGCGTCGGCGTAGCGACCCCGGTCGAGATACAGCTCGATGACGCACACGCGCAGCGCGAGCACCTCCGGACTGCGCTCCACCATCGTCAGCAAGTCGGTCAATACCTGGTCGTCGGCCACCCGCGCCCCCTTCGAACTGCGAACATTCGGCCGTACCCTAACCGCCGCAACAGGATTCACGGAACCGGAAACGCCGAGTCCCACCCACCGGGACGGCGCTCGGGCGGGGGGCCGACAGTCTCGCCGCCGGCAATTCGCCGCGAGACTTTCGTTCCGATGCGAACAAAATGACCCCGAGCAGACCTGATTGAGACCGGGCTCACAGTTTGCTGGAAATCACATGACCGCGCCGAATTTCATCGGGTAAGAGCGATTACCGATCTGAGTACGCAGGAGCGGGCGGCGCGCCGCCTGCGCGTACGACTGGTCGACCGACCGGTTCTGAATGCGACGCGCGGAGGCGACCTGGGGGTTCACCCCTAGGAGTAGACCAATAGGCCGCGATGGAGCCCCACGGCGACGCGCCGGGCGACAGTCGGGAAGCTCGCGGAGGCGACCTGGCGTTATCGTTTCGTGATTGGTGTGACGCAGCTCGCAGGCGATGACGGGTGATATCGCGGAATTTGCTTCCCGGACCGATGTCCGACTTTACAAACCACCGTGATGTCTTCGTAACCTTTTCGAGACCTCACGGAGTCCCCTCGGCCGGAAACGGTGCACCGGGATGAAGCCCGCCGCGTCATACGGACACGGCGTCGTGGGGCAGATTGGAAGTACCCGCATCATGGCGACCAACACCGTCAAGCGTCAGGCGCAGCGAGCCGTTGCCGCCGGAGCCGTCGGCGCAGCCACCATCGGCGCGTTCCTCCTGCCGGCCGCTCCCGCGGCGGCGACGCCGGTCACCGTTCCCGGTATCGGCACCTTCGAGGTGCCCAACGAGATCCCGATCCCCCAGGGCATCCCCGGCATCGAGACCCCCGGCGTGCCGCCGGTGTTCACCGCGCCGCGTGCCACCGCCGCGGACATCGCGCTCGACGCCGCGCTGAGCAAGGTCGGCTCCCCCTACGTCTACGGTGCCGCCGGCCCGGACGCCTTCGACTGCTCGGGCCTGGTCCAGTGGGCCTACCGCCAGGCGGGCATGGAGCTGCCGCGCACCAGCGGCGCCCAGCTCGGCGCGGGCACCCCGGTCTCGATCGACGACCTGCGCCCCGGCGACCTGGTGTCGTTCTACGGCGGCGGCCACTCGGGCCTGTACGCGGGTGACGGCAACGTCGTGCACGCCTCCACCTCGGGCACCCCGGTGCGGCTCGCGCCGGTCTCCTCGATGCCGTTCTCGGGCGCTCGCCGCTTCTGATCGAAAGGAACGGTGCGTCGTTCGCGAGGAAGGGCGCACCGTGACCTCTCCGTGGCCTACTGGACACGGGCATACGCAGTTCCGTAACCTGATCGAGACCTTCTCGCGAGACGAGAGGGTCCGGTTCAGGTAGAGCGCTGTATCGGCGGACAACGAGAGAACGGGGCACGGCGCACTGTGACTGCACACCACCGGAATCCGCGCGTGCCGCGTGGCATCGCCGGAGCCATGTCCGCCGCGATCCTGGTGTGCGCCGCCTATGCCGCGGGCCCCTCCCTCGCCGATCCGGTCGCCCTGCCGACCACCGCGGGCGACGCGATCGCCAGGATGGTCGACCTGTCCCGGCAGGCCGAGGCACTCAACCAGGCCTCACTCACCGCGCAGCAGGACCTCGACGCCAAGCTGTCGGTCCAGCGCGAGGCCGACGACAAGCTCGCCGCGAGCACCGCCGTCGCCGATGCCGCCCGCGCCGAGGTGCGCAAGTTCCAGCCGATGATCGATCGCACCGCGATCGCCACCTACACCGGCGCGCGCACCGATCGCATGTTCGCGGTGCTGTCGAGCAATTCGCCGCAGCAGCTGCTGGACAAGATGTCCATGCTCGACGTGCTCTCCCAGCAGACCGCCGCGAGCGTGCGCGAGTTCAAGAAGGCCGCCGACTCGGCCACCGCCGCCGAGTCCGTCGCCCGCGCCGCCGCCGACACCGCCCGCGCCGCGACCGCGGCCGCGGAGTCCGTGCGCGCCGATGTCGACCGCAAGCGCAACGACCTCACCGTGGCCACCACCCAGGTCGTCGAGGCCTGGGGTGCGCTCTCGGCCAGGGACAAGTCCACGCTGGCCGGTTCGCCGTTCCCGCCCGGATTCGATCGCGATTCGCTGCTGCAGGGTCTGGTCCCCGGCAGCGGCACCAGCGCGCTGGCCGCGGCCCTGACCCGCGTCGGCGATCCGTATGTCTGGGGCGCCACCGGACCCGACCGGTTCGACTGCTCCGGGCTCGTGCAGTGGGCCTTCAAGCAGGTCGGCAAGAACGTGCCGCGCACCAGCTCCCAGCAGGCGAACTTCGGCACCCCGGTGGCCAAGGACGACCTGCAGCCCGGCGATGTCGTGCTGTTCTATCCCGAGATCTCGCACGTCGGCATCTACGCGGGCAACGGCATGATGGTGCACGCCTCCACCTTCGGAGTGCCGGTGGCCGTCGCGCCGATCAACACCACCCCGTACCACTCGGCCCGGCGATACTGAGCCGGCGGTGACCGATCCGTCGCGCCGCTCGTCCGGCCTCCGTTCCTGGTTCTCGGCCAACGGCCGCCTCGAATACGTCCTCACGCTCGCCTCGGTCACCCTGCTGACCGGGGCGTGCCTGGCCCTGATCCTGGTGCCGCGCAACGCGGGTCCGCTGCAGCTGGCCACCGACGAGGCCGAGGTGCTCGACACCACCGAGGGCATCGACGACCCCCGGCTCACTCCGGTGCGGCGCGAACTGCAGCCGTTCGGCCCGATCCTGGTCCGCCGGGTCGCCGCGGGCGGCGAGGCCGACGCGCTGCTGGTGGCCCACCCGGGTCACCGTGCCGATCTGGATGTCCTCGAACGCGAACTCGAACCCGCGATCACCGATGTGAGCGCCGCGTGGGGCGTCGACTGGAATCGCGCGCCGGTGATCGTCGTCGCGGGGACGCCCACCGAGTTCACCGCCCTGACCCGGGCGGCCGGCGCGTCGACCACCGCGGAGGTGGCTGCCGTGTCGCTCACCGGCTCGTACGCGCCCGGTACCAGGCCCACGGACCAGCGGATCGTGTTCAATCCCGACGCGCGCCGCCGGGTCGGCGACGAGGGCCTGGCGACTTTGCTGCGGCACGAGCTCACCCACGTCGCGACGAGGGGCGCCACCACCGACGGCGCGCCGCTGTGGATGCTCGAGGGCTACGCCGAGTACGTCGCCCAGCGCGGCCAGGGCACCACCTTCTCCCAGATCGCGCCCACCCTCACCACCCGGCTGCGCGCGGGCGCCCTGCCCACCGAGCTGATCGGCGACGCCGACTTCACCGGCACCGACGCCGCCTACGCCTACGAATCCGCCTGGAGCGCTTGCGCTTTCCTCGCCGATCGCTACGGCCCCGCCACCCTGACCGAGCTGTACAAACGGCTCGCGACCGGCCCACAGTCCCCCGCCGCCCAGGACGCCGCGTTCACCGCCGTGCTCGGCGCCTCGCGCACCGAACTGCTCGACGGCTGGCGCGCCTGGCTGCGCGGCCGCGCCGTCTGACCACCGCCCTCCTCGAGTCACCACGTGACGCGGCCCACCCGCCACCCGACCACCCCTCATCGAGTCACTCCGCGACGCTTACCTATTAGGTTGTTCCCTTATGGCCCGAACTCTGCTGGTTACCAACGATTTCCCGCCTCGGCCGGGTGGAATCCAGTCGTATCTGCACGCGCTGGCGAATCAGCTGCCGCCCGACGACCTGGTCGTCTACGCACCGCGCTGGCGTGGTGACAGTCACGAGAAGTTCGACGCCGCACAGAAGTTCCGCGTCGTTCGGCATCCGACGACGCTCATGCTGCCGACCCCCGGCGTGCTCGAGCGGGCGGGCGCGCTGCTGCGCGAGCACGACTGCGACACCGTCTGGTTCGGCGCCGCCGCACCGCTGGCCGCGATGGCGCCGATGCTGCGGCGCGCGGGCGCCGAGCGCATTCTGGCCAGCACCCACGGCCACGAGGTCGGCTGGTCGATGCTGCCCGGCGCGCGGCAGGTGCTGCGCTCGATCGGCGAGAACACCGATGTCGTCACCTATGTCAGCAAGTACACCCGCGGCCGGTTCGCCTCGGCATTCGGCCCGCGGGCCGCGCTCGAGTACCTGCCGCCGGGTGTCGACCCCGCCGAGTTCCGGCCCGACCCGGCCGCGCGCGCCGAACTGCGTGCCCGCTACGGCCTCGGCGACCGGCCGACGGTGCTGTGCCTGTCGCGCCTGGTCGCGCGCAAGGGCCAGGACATGCTGATCGTCGCCATGAACGAGGTGCGCGAACGGGTCGACGGCGCGGTCCTGGTGATCGCGGGCGGCGGACCGTACGAGGCGCGGCTGCGCGGGCTGGCCGAGGCGCTCGGCGTCACCGACAGCGTCGTGTTCACCGGCCGGGTGCCCTCGGGCGAGCTGGCCGCCCACCACACCGTCGCCGACGTCTTCGCCATGCCGTGCCGCACCCGCGGCGCAGGCCTGGATGTGGAGGGGCTCGGCATCGTCTTCCTGGAGGCGTCGGCGACCGGGGTGCCCGTTGTCGCCGGCAGCTCCGGTGGCGCGCCCGAGACCGTCCGGGAGGGCGAGACCGGGCTGGTCGTGCACGGACGCTCGGTCGAGCAGATCAGCGACGCGCTCGTCGAGCTGCTCACCGACCGCGACAAGGCGGCCGCGATGGGCGCCGCGGGCCGCGCGTGGGTCGAGGAGAACTGGCACTGGGACCGCCAGGGCGCCCGCTTGCGGGAGCTGCTGCGGTGACACCCCGGCCGGTATCGGTGTGGCGTCCACTACGCTCAGCGAGGTGAGCAGTATCCAGGTCGCAGATCAGACCTTTCTCGCGGCGCCGCCCGCCGCGATCGCCGACGTGCTGAGCGCCACGCACAACTGGCGCCGCTGGTGGCCCGACCTGCGCCTCGACGTGCGCGAGGACCGGGGAGACAAGGGCATCCGCTGGACGGTGGCAGGTCCGCTGGACGGCACCATGGAAGTGTGGCTGGAGGCCGTCGCCGACGGCGCGATCCTGCACTACTTCCTGCACGCCGAACCCACCGTGGCCAAGCCGATGTCGCCACGCGCGCTGGCCGCGGCGAACCGGGCCCGCCGGGTCGCGGGCAAGACCATGTCGTTCGAACTGAAGGCCCGGCTCGAGGCCGGTCGACCCGCCGGCGTCGCGCCCGCGGCCGTCGCGGCGCCCTGACGACGCCACCGGCACCGACTGCTCGTCCCGCACGAAAGGAACCGTTGTCCGCCATGGCCGACCGGACCCAGAGATCGATTGTCATCGAGGCGCCGTCGAAGCAGGTGATGGCCGTCATCGCGGATCTGGAGTCCTATCCGGAGTGGGTGGCGGCCGCGCAGTCGGTCGAGGTGCTCGACACCGACGCGGCGGGCCGGGCGGCGACCGCGCGGTTCGTGCTCGACGCGGGCGTCGTCAAGGACACCTACGTGCTGACCTACAACTGGCGCGCCGACGGCAACGCGGTGAGCTGGCGGCTGCTCAGCGGTGACCTGCAGAAGGCCCAGGACGGCAGCTACGAAC
>NZ_JBHXMY010000007.1:0-6429 GCF_042720195.1 Nocardia sp. NPDC058497
TGTGACACACCGTGAGACAGTCCCACTGTTATTGGTGGCGTGGGTGCCCTGGCGAGCGGCGGCCAGCTGCGCGATGACGACCTGGTGCATCAGCGCGACGTTGGCGGTCACGTCGAAGATCTCCGCGGGGAGGTCGACGGTGCCTTCGGTCTTGCCGCCTGCGGCCTTAACGGTCAGCGTCAGGTTGGCCTTCTTGTCGAGGCTGGTCATGCGTGCGCACCACCCTTCACGGCGCTCTTGACGATCACGACGTTGCCCTTGCGGCCAGGGATAGCACCCTTGACCTTGAGATGGTCTTTATGGGCGTCGAATTTGTGAACCGAGTGTTTTTGGGTGGTGACGCGGTCGTTACCCATACGGCCCGACTTGCGCTTGCCCTTGAACACGCGGCCGGGAGTGGCGCAGCCACCGATGGAACCCGGGCGACGGTGCACAGCCTGCGCACCGTGCGAGGCGCCCTGGCCCTTGAAGCCGTGGCGCTTCATGGTGCCTGCGAAGCCCTTGCCCTTGCTGATACCGGTCACGTCGACGTAGGTGCCCTCTTCGAAGACGTCGGCGGAGAGCTCCTGGCCGACCTCGAAGGTGGAGGCATCCGCGACGCGGATCTCGGTGACGTGGCGGCGCGGGGTGACACCGGCCTTGGCGAACTGGCCGGAAGTCGGCTTGTTCACCTTGCGCGGGTCGATGGCGCCGAAAGCGATCTGGACGGCCGAGTAGCCGTCGCGCTCCACGGTGCGGATCTGGGTGACCACGTTCGGGCCCGCCTTGATGACGGTGACCGGGACGACGCGGTTCTTCTCGTCGAAGACCTGGGTCATGCCGAGCTTGGTGCCCAGGATGCCGGCTGCGGGCCGGTTCTTGTTGTCAGTCATATCTCGAGTCCCCGTCACTGAATGTTGACGTCGACGCTGGCCGGCAGGTCGATGCGCATAAGCGCGTCGACCGTCTTCGGCGTCGGGTCGAGGATGTCGATGAGGCGCTTGTGCGTACGCATCTCGAAGTGTTCGCGCGAGTCCTTGTACTTGTGCGGCGAACGGATGACGCAGTACACGTTCTTCTCGGTGGGCAACGGCACAGGCCCGACCACACGGGCGCCAGTGCGGGTCACCGTCTCCACGATCTTGCGCGCAGACGCGTCGATCGCCTCGTGGTCATAGGCCTTGAGCCTGATGCGGATCTTTTGTCCCGCCACGCTAAGTGTCCTTTTCTCCGCTTTCCTTCGTGGTCACAGGAGCTGGCTCCTGCACCACCCTCATTTGCACAGCCCGAACACACGAAAGACGCCAGAACGCCACCGGGCACCGCCCAGTCCTCGCCGCTGTTCATCTGTCATGGTTCTCCGGTCCACGCGGTCGGGCGTGTCGCCTTTTCGCTCATTCTTCAGCCCTGGTCACTTGCTCACCGATGGCCTGGAACGTGGTCCCGGACGTATCCACGCCGGCGAACCAGCGGGATACAAACTACTGCTCGCCTCGCTCGACCCGTCCGCTCCGAGGAGAAGACATGATCCTGTGCAAGGCAACCCGAACAGTATGCACCATGCCGACGACGCTCTTCAAATCGGGGGTCATGAGGTATCGATCACGCCGTAGAAGGGCATCTACCTGGACCGCACCGCCGGCTGGACTGTGCCGGGCCATGGTAGCTGGCGCGACGCTCGCCCTGGTCGGCGGAGGGTTACGCGCTATCTTACTTTTGAGTAAGATAAGCCGCATGACACAGGAAACCGCCACATACCGCGGCTGGAAGAAACTTCCCGACAACCGCATCGGGCACGCGCTGTTCTCGCTCGGCATGGTCGCGCGGGTCCCCTACTTCGGCACGGTGCTGCCGCAGGTGGTGCGGCTCGAGCCCGGCGTCTGCGAGGTGACCTCGCCGAAGTGGTTCGGCATCCACAACCATCTGGGCACCTTCCACGCGATCGCGGCCTGCAATCTGGCCGAGGTCGCGATGGGCATGCTCAGCGAGGCCACCGTCCCCACCACCCACCGCTGGATTCCCAAGGCGATGAACGTGCAGTACCTGGCCAAGGCGGAGTCCGGGTTGCGCGCGGTGGCGAAGCTGGACGAGATCCCCGACTTCGCGGCGATCACCGAGGGCGTGAACCTGGTGGTGCCGGTGTCGATCTACGACAAGGACGGCATCGAGGTCGTGCACGCCGACATCACCACCTGGGTCACGCCGCGCTGACCTGACCTCGCCGAAGTCGCTGTACCGGTACGGTTGTGGGCGAGACGACAGACGGGGAGGGGAGTTCCGATGCTGGAAGTCGCGCACTTGGTCCGCCGGTTCGGCGACAACGTGGCGGTCGACGATGTGTCGTTCGCGGTGGCACCCGGGGTGCTGACGGGGTTCGTCGGCGGAAACGGGGCGGGCAAGACCACCACCATGCGAATGATCATGGGGGTCTTGGCCGTTCATTCCGGCGAGGTCCGGTGGGACGGCCGGGCGGTGACCGCGCAGGATCGGCGCTCGTTCGGGTACATGCCCGAGGAGCGCGGGTTGTATCCGAAGCAGCCGGTGGCCGATCAGCTCGTGTATCTGGCGCGGTTGCGTGGGATCGCGGCGAGCGAGGCCAAGGCGCGCACCCGGGAACTGCTCGACCGGTTCGGGTTGGCCGATCGGAGCAAAGACAAGCTCGAGTCGCTGTCGCTGGGTAATCAGCAGCGCGTGCAGATCGCGGCGGCGGTGATCGCGCAGCCGTCGGCGCTGATTCTGGACGAGCCGTTCTCCGGGCTCGATCCCGTCGCGGTGGATTCGATGGCGGAGTTGTTGCGCGAGTACGCCGAGCTGGGCGTGCCGGTGCTGTTCTCCTCGCATCAGCTGGATCTGGTGGAGCGGTTGTGCGATCGGCTGGTGATTCTCGCTGCGGGGCGAGTGGTCGGGCAGGGGTCGGTCGACGAGCTGCGCTCGGCGGGCGGATCGCGGTACCGGCTGGTGGTCGAGGGTGATCCGGGGTGGTTACGGGAGTATCCCGGGGCGCGGGCGGTCGAGATCGACGGGGCGCGGGCGCTGTTCGAATTCGACGGTGCCGACACCGACGGGGTGTTGAAGGAGGCCTTGTCGCGTGGGTCGGTGCGGGAGTTCGCCGAGGTGCGGCCCACGGTCGCCGAGATCTACCGGGAGGTGACGGCATGAGCGGCGTGTGGCGCATTGTCGCGGCCAGGGAGATCGTGGTGAAGCTGCGTGATCGCAACTTCGTCATCTCCACGGTGGTGACGGTCGTGGCGATCGTCGCGTCGCTGGCGGTGAGCGGGTTCCTCAGCAGCAGGCCAGACAAGGTCGACGTCGCGATCGCGGGGCCGGAGGCCGCGGTGGTGGTCGAGACGGCGAACGGCCTGGCCTCGGCCGCCGACACCGACACGACCTTCACCGGACATGCCGTCGCCGACCGCGCCGCTGTCGAACAGCTGGTGCGCGACGACGCGGTCGAGGTCGGCCTCGTTCCCGCCCAGCCCACCGGCTGGCAGCTCATCGGGAAGACCTCGGAGAACGACGAGGCCACCACCTATATCACCGCCGCCGCGCAGCAGATCGCGTTGCAGCGCAATGCCGCCGATGCCGGGGTCTCGCTCGAGGAGCTGGCTCGTGGCGCGGCGGTGAGTTATGAGCTGCTCGAAAAGGGCGCTGTCGACCCCGGATTGAGCAAGATCGTGGCGTTCGTTTTCGCGTTCCTGTTCTATCTGGCGTCGGTGCTGTTCGGGATGTCCATCGCGCAGAGTGTGGTGGAGGAGAAGCAGAATCGCATCGTCGAGATCCTCGCCAGCGCGATGCCGCTGCGGCAGTTGCTGATCGGCAAGGTCGCGGGCAATACGGTGCTGGCGTTCCTGCAGCTGGCGCTGTTCGTCGGGGCCGGACTGGCCGGCTTGGCGGCCACCGGAAAGGGCGCTCAGCTGGGCCAGATCGCCGGGGCCGCAGGTTGGTTCATCGTCTTCTTCCTCGTGGGGTTCCTCGCGCTGGCCAGCCTGTGGGCGGTCGCCGGTTCACTGGCCACCCGCAGCGAAGACCTCCAGTCCACCGCCACTCCCCTGTCGATGCTCATCATGATCGTGCTCTTCGCCGGCATCTTCCTCGACGGCACCGGCCGCGTGATCGCCTCCTACATCCCGATCACCTCCATCGTCGCCATGCCCGGCCGCCTCGCCGAAGGCACCGCCGCCTGGTGGGAACCCTTCCTGGCCTTGGCCCTGATGGCCGTGGCCACCTACGGCATCGTGATCGTCGCCGAGAAGATCTACCGCCGCTCCCTCATGCAAACCCAGGGCCGCCTGACAATGCGCCAGGCCCTGGCCTTGGAGGATTAGCGGGCCGCGCCGGAAACGTCACATGCCGGTTGGTTGCGCGGGGACGCGGGCAGCGGATTGAATGCGGGCGTGAGCGTTGCACGGGAATTCGATATCTGTGTGGTCGGGTTGGGGCCGACCGGGCGGGGGCTGGCGCATCGCGCTGCGGTGGCGGGGTTGCGGGTGGCCGCGGTCGATCCGCGGCCGGAGCGGTTGTTCCCGCCGACGTTCTCCTGCTGGGTGGACGAGCTGCCCGCGTGGCTGCCGGAGAGTGCGATCGCGCAGCGGATCGCGGCGCCGACAGTGTGGACGAAGACCGAGCATCGGATCGAGCGGCCGTACTGCGTGCTGTCGAAGTCGGGGTTACACGCGGCGCTGGCGCTCGACGACGCGACCGTGTTCGCCGATCGGGCGGTGCGGGTCGACCAGCACGAGGTCGAGCTCGCGGACGGGACGGTGATCCCGGCGGCGACGGTGTTCGATACGCGGGGTCTGCCGACGCTGGGTAAGCGCAGGGCGGCCTCGGCGCACGGGATCTTCGTCGACGCGGAGACCGCGGCGCCGATGGTCGCCGACGGCGAGGGCCTGCTGCTGGACTGGCGGCCGGAGAACGGCGCGGGCCCGGACGAGCCGCCGTCGTTCCTGTACGCGGTGCCGCTCGGCGACGGGACGGTGATCTTCGAGGAGACCAGCCTCGGTCTGCGCGGCGGGATGCCACAGCACGAGCTGCGCAAGCGGACCCTGAGCAGGCTCGCGGCGCACGGCATCCGGCTCACCGGCGACGAGCCGCACGAGGCAGCGCACTATCCCCTCGACCAGCCGCCGCCGAAGAAAGACACCGCGGTGGCGGTCCCGTTCGGGTCACGCGGCGGGATGATGCACCCGTGCACCGGCTACTCCGTGGCCGACTCGCTCGCCCTGATCGACACCGCTGTCAGCGCAGTACAGCAAGGCCATGACCCGATCGCGGCGCTGTGGCCGTGGCAGGCACGCGCGGTGTACTGGATGCGGATGCGCGGACTGTGGGGGCTGGGCAGGCTCACCACCGACCAGTCGATCGCCATGTTCGAGGCGTTCTTCACCGAGTCCGAACGCGGCCAGCGGGCGCTGCTCTCGGCCCACGAGGACTACACCGCCCTCGGCGCTGTCCTGTTCAACACCGTCGCCCACACCTGGCCGTTCCGCTGGCGCTACGACCTCGTCGGCTGGACCAACCGCGATCGCTGGCTCGACTACCCCTTCGCGCCCGCGGACGCAGAACGGCACGTGAGCTGACCCACGTGCCGTTCTGAACCGGACGGACCTACGACGACTCGGCCGCCTTCTTGTAGCCGACGATCGCCGGGTAGGCGAAGACCACGATCATGCCGACCGTCCACGCGACCGTCTTCAGCAGCGGCTCGGCGACCGGACCGCCGTAGGACAGGCCCTTCATCGCGTCGATCGCACAGCTCATCGGCTGATTCGCGACGACCGACTGCAGCCAGGTCGGGTAGGCGAAGACCGGGACGAACCCGGAATTGAAGAACATCAGCAGCGTGTTGACGATGCCGATCAGGCTGACCAGCATCACGCCCTCGGTGATGGTCGCCAACGCCGTCACCATGACGGCGAAGCCGAGACCGAACAGCACCGGGATGCAGATCAGCGCGATGTTCGCCAGCGGGTCCTCCATGAACAGGAACCCGAGCGGCACCGCGACCAGCAGCACGATGACCGTGGTGGTCAGGATGCGCAGTGCTTCGGCCAGCAGCCGGCC
Organism: Nocardia sp. NPDC058497; assembly: GCF_042720195.1. NCBI lineage: Bacteria > Bacillati > Actinomycetota > Actinomycetes > Mycobacteriales > Nocardiaceae > Nocardia > Nocardia sp. NPDC058497. The sequence goes on from NZ_JBHXMY010000007.1 coordinate 6,043, forward strand.
GGTGAGCAGCGACGCCCGGTTCAGCGGCATCGTGTAGAAGCGGCTGAGCAGCCCGCTGGCCTTGTCGCGTTTGAAGCCGAGCGCACTGACCACCGCGCCGGTCATCGCGGCCATCAGGGTGAGCAGCGCGGCCTGGCCGTAGATGCTCGGCATGCCGGTGGCATTGGTGATCGAGTTGCCGAGCACGACCTGGAACATCAGCAGGGTCAGCGCGGGATACACGACGGTCTGGATGGTGGTCGACGGGTCGCGCACCCACACCAGGAGCAGCCGTTTGCACTGGAGCAGGCTGTGGACGAACCACACCCACACCGAGGTCTCCGGCTTGGCGTCGATCACGGGCAGCACCGCCCCGGGGGTTGGCCCCGCCCCCCGGGGGTGGGATCC
>NZ_JBHXMY010000007.1:6439-32186 GCF_042720195.1 Nocardia sp. NPDC058497
CACCCCAGGACCCCCCGTTTGCACGGGCGCCGGCGGGGGACCACCCCCCCCCACCCCGCGGTCCCCGGATGGGCGTCGAACCGGGGCAGCCGGGCCGGGGTCTGGCCCGCGGCCAGCGGCTGGTCGATCCGCTCGGTCATATCCACTGTCGTCATGATCGCCTCACACTCGCCCACACCGCCAGTGGGAGGAAGAAGATGGTGAGCCCACCGAGCCACACCAGGGACACCCACACGCCGGCCCAGCTGGCTCCGCCCGCGGCCATATCGCTGAGCGACTGGGAGAACTGCGAGATCGGCTGATTGCGGGCGAACCCACGGATCCAGGACGGGAAACTCTCCTCCGGCACGAAGCCGGTGGAGAGCATGCCGAAGATCAGGATCGGCAGCGTGAGCGCCTGGCTCAACGCCTCGGGGTTCTTGGTGAGGCTGCCCAGCGCGTCGGCGCCGAAGGTGAGCACAAGCCCGACCAGCAGCGCGAAGCCACAGAACAGCATGGCCTGACCGAACCCGGCGTCGAAGCGGAAGCCGATCAGGTAGCCGTAGCCGATGGTCGCGACCAGCGAGACCAGCGAGCGGACCAGACCCGCGCTGATCCGCGACGCCAGCGGCACGATGGTGCCGATCGGCATCGTCTGCAGCCGGGTGCTCAAGCCGGTGAGCGCTTCGAACGCGGCGAGCTGGGCGTTCGACATCATCGTCATCGCCATCGTCTGCAGCACGACGATCGGCATCACGTACTGGGCGTAGTCGATGCCCTGGAACTTCATCACGTACCGCAGCGGCAGGTAGAAGCCCAGCGTCACCACCAGCGGGAAGATCAGCGCGACGATCAGTTCGCCCTTGGTGACCATGGTCCACACGACGCGGCCGGTCAGCGCACGCCACTGGGCGAAGTTGCTCGGGTGCGCCGCGGGGACCGTGGCGAACAGCTCGTCCGCCCGGAGAGTCGGCACGCTCACTGGTGCCCGCCCGAATGCCCGGTGATCGACAGGAACACGTCGTCCAGCGATGGCCTGCGCAGCGCGATGTCGGCCAGGTCGATGCCCGCGTTGTCGAGCCTGCGCAGTGCCTCGGCCAGGGTCGCCGCGCCTTCGGGGGCCGGGATGGACAGCTTGTCGGCGCCGTCGACCTCGGCGGCGACGACGGCGGGGACCAGGTCACCGAGGGCCAGCACGGTCGCCGGGATCTGGCTCGGGTCGAGCGGGACGATCTCGCAGAAGCTGCCGCCGGTGCGCGCCTTGAGCTGGTCGGCGGTGCCTTCGGCGATGACGGTGCCCCTGTCGATGACGATGATGTTGTCGCTGAGCACGTCGGCCTCTTCGAGGTACTGCGTGGTCAGCAGCACCGTGATGCCCTGGTTCTTGAGCGCGGTGACCAGGTCCCACACGCCCTGACGACTGCGCGGGTCCAGACCGGTGGTCGGCTCGTCGAGGAACACGACCTCGGGCCGCACGACCAGCCCGCACGCGATGTCGACGCGGCGGCGCATACCGCCGGAGTAGTTGCGCACGGCACGCTTGCCCGCGCTGACCAGGTCGAACTCCTCGAGCAGGGTGTCCGCGCGTGTGCGGGCGGCCGATTTGGCCAGGCCCATCAGCCTGCCGAACAGCTCGAGGTTCTCCCGGCCGGAGAGGTTCTCGTCGAGGGCGGCGTACTGGCCGGTCATCATGATCGACCGGCGCACGGCCGCGCTGTCGGTGAGCACGTCGTGCCCGGCGACGACCGCGGTGCCGGAGTCGGGGCGCAGCAGCGTCGACAGGATCTTGACCGTGGTGGTCTTCCCGGCGCCGTTGGGCCCGAGGATGCCCAGCACGCTGGCCTTTTCGGCCTGGAAACTGATGCCCTGCAACGCGTGCACATCGCCGAAGGACTTGCGCACGTCGGACACCAGCACCGCGGGCTCACCGCCGCGCGACGCGACGCCACCTGCGGGCGAATCCACTGAGATCGAACTCGGCATCAACTCTCCACCATCGGCCGGGTGCGCGCCCACGATCAGACGAGCGCACCCGGAATTTGCTTCCCGGTAAGTGATCCATACCGTTCGGCGCGATGTTACCGGTCCGCCGGTTTTCCCGGTCCGGTCTGCGCGGACCCGGCCGGTGACGGTGCTGCTGTGGTCTTGCTCACGGGGGCAGTGAAAAGGCAGTGAGATGACCTTGTCGACGCGGCTTCCGCGCCCCTACGCTGACGTCGGGGAAACACTCGTCTCACCGGCCCGCGCGCGGGCGTGTTCGATCTCGTGAGAGGTGACAATGGGCGACTCAGCACCGGCAGGCGCCGCCGCGCCGACGGGGCGATCCGACGTGCTGACGTCGTTCGACCCGCGCACCGGCGAACAGCTCGCGCGGTATCCGGTCAACGGGCAGGCCGAGGTCACCCGCGCGGTGCGCACGGCCCGCGCCACCCAGAACTGGTGGGGCGAAGTGGGATTCGGTGCCCGCAAGCGCTTACTGCTGGATTGGCGCGGCCATATCGCCAGGCACACCGGCGAATTGGTGGAGGTGCTGCGCGACGAGACGGGCAAGCCGGAGGCCGACGCAGCGCTGGAAGTGATGCTGGCGGTGGAGAATCTGGACTGGGCCGCCCGCAATGCCCAGAGCACGCTGGGCCGTAAACGCCTGGCTACCGGCTGGTTCACCCGCAATCAGCATGCCTCCGTCGGCTATCTGCCGCTGGGCGTAGTCGGTGTGCTCGGCGCCTGGAACAACCCGGTCTTCACGCCGATGAGCTCGATCGCGTACGCCATGGCGGCGGGCAACGCGGTGGTGTTCAACCCGCACGAGCTGACCACCGGCGTCGGCACCTGGCTGGCCGAGAGCTGGGCCGCGGTGGTGCCCGATCAGCCGGTGCTGCAGGCGGTCACCGGTGACTCGCGCACCGCCACCGCGCTGTGCAAAGCCAAGGTCGACAAGATCGCCTACGCCGGCCCCGAGGCCGGCGGGCGGGATGTGATCGCGCTGTGCGCGCAGACTCTCACGCCGGTCGTGGTGGAGCACAGCGGCAAGGGCAGCATGATCGTGCACGTCGACGCCGTCCTCGACGCGGCGGCCGAGGCCGCGGTCTTCGGTGCGATGGCCAACGCCGGCCAGAACGCCTCGGGCATCCAGCGCTGTTATGTCGCCGACTCGGTGTTCGACGATTTCCTGGCCAGGGTGGCCGACCGGGCCGCGAAGCTGCGGCCGGGCGCCGACAATCGCGCCGCCTACGGCCCGATGATCAATGCCACCCAGGTCGATGTGGTGCGCAAGCAGGTCCGCGACGCCATCGCCCGCGGCGGGCACGCGGTCCTGGGCGGCCTCGATTCCTTCCGCGACCCCTATGTGGAGCCGATCGTCTTGGCGGAGGTGCCCGAGGAGAGCATCGCGATCACCGGCGAGGGCATCGGCCCGGTCCTGGTGGTGAACCGCGTCGCCGACCTCGCCGACGCGGTGACCAGGGTGAACGCGGCGGGCAACGGCATCGCGGTCACCGTGTTCACCCGCGACATCCCCAGCGCCGAGTTCATCGCCGAACAGCTGAGAGTCGGTGTGGTGACGGTCAATTCGTCGACCGCGTTCACCGGCATCCCGGCCCTGCCGTTCGGCGGCGTCGGCGAATACGGGCAGGGCCACAGCCACGGTCAGCAGGGCCTGCGCGAATTCAGCCGCACGATGTCGATCGCCCGCAGGCGCTATCGTGCCCCGATCCGACTATCGACCTTCGACCGTCATCCCGGCCATCTGCACGCGGCGAAAGCCCTCTTCCGGCTCCGCCACGGCCGCTAGCGGTCGTTCAGCTCCGGTCGGGCCTGGCCGCCGAGGAGGACGGCGCCGGTCAGTGCGCCGAGGCGGGCGAGCTGTTCGGGGCGGGAGTCGAAGCGCAGCAGCCGGCCGACATCGATGATCTGGCCGATCGCGGCGTGCACGCGGAAGCGCGCTTCGATCGGGTCGTCGTCGAGCAGGTTGGCCCACTCGAGGACGTTCTGGCGCTGGATCGCGCGCAGCCGGTGCTGCTCGGCCTGCGGGAGGTTGCTGAACTCCGCGTAGTAGACCGGCATGATCTCCGGGGTCGCGAAGGTCAGGCGGGTGTAGCTGCCGGCGATGCGGCGGGCGGCGTCGGCGCGGCTCTCGGACTCGGCCAGCGCCTCGCCGATGGCGACGGCCATGCGGTCGCCGGTGCGGTGGAAGGCGGCGGCGAGCAGGTCGGCCTTGCTGTCGAAGTGCCGGTAGACACTGGAGGCGTTGATACCGACGGCGGCGCCGATCTCCTCGATGCCCGATTCGTGGTAGCCGTTGCGGCCGAAGATCCGGATCGCCTCGGTGAGCAGCTGTTCGCGTTTGGAGGTCACCGGCAGGCCGCGGTTCTGTTTGTCCGGTTCGGCCTCGGCCGGTGCGGGCGGCAGCTCGGCGCGCACGATCGCCCAGGCCATATCGCGCTGCACGGCGAGCATCCGCGCGTGCGAGAGGGTGGTGCGGTGCGCGGCGATGCTGGCCAGCGAACTCAGCGCGCCGACCGCGAGCAGGATGACGTCGTCGGCGCTCGCCTCGGGCCGCAGTTCGGCGATCGGCGCGGCGACCATCGCCTCCAGCTCGCGATAGAACGCGCGGATGCGCACCCGGTCCTCGCGCTCGAGGTAGCGGCGTTCCCAGCGGTACAGGCCTGCCTCGCGGCGGATGTCGATATTGTGCTCGGCGACGGCGGTGAGCAGCGCGTCGAGCCTGGCCTCTGGGCTCAGCGCCGGGTCGTCGGCGGCTTTGGCGACGTCACGCAGGCCCCGCGCGCCTTCCTCGGCGGCGGCGACCAGCAGGGCGTACTTGTTGGCGAAGTGGCGGTACAGGGCGGGGCCGGAGATGCCGACCTCGGCCGCGATCTCGTCCACGCCGACCGGGTAGTAGCCGCGCGCGCTGAACGCACGGGCGGCGGCCCGCATGATCTGGATCTTGCGGTCCTTGGGCCTGCGGCGCACGACCCGCGCCGGTGCGGTGGTCGGCTCGCAGGCACGTTCGGCCTCACTGCGATCGGCGACCATGCACTCACTTCCGTTCCGCGAACCAGGGCTGTAGACGGCTGTCGGCAGCGCCGGACCAGTCAACCTAAGTTAACCACAATTCGCAAACGTCGAGAGGCGGTCCGGCAAACGAAAACCGCCCCGGCGATACCGGGGCGGTTTCGTCGAACGCGACGACCTTACAGGCCGAGGCCGCGAGCCAGGACCGGCCACGACAGCTTCAGCTCGTCCTGCCAGTAGCCCCACGAGTGGGTGCCGTTGGGACGGAAGTTGAAGGTCGCCGGGATGCCGAGCTCCTTCAGCTTGTTCGCCAGGTTGTGCGTGCAGAAGTTGGTGCCCGCCTCGATGACGCCACCGATGATGATCTGGTTGGCCAGGCCGTAGGGGCCGGGCAGAGCGTGCTCACCGTTGAGGGTGTCGTACGGGCCGGGCAGGCCGTTGCCGGTGGAGATGTAGAGATCGACACCGCGCAGGCCCTCGGCGTTGACGTACGGGTCGTTCGCGACCCACTCCTCCGAGCCCTGCGGACCCCACATGTTCATGGTGTCGCCGCCGCCCCAGGTCTCGACCGTGAGCTTGACGAACTCGGAGCCGACCGGGTCGCTGGTCTGCGCGCACCCGCTGTAGGCGGCGGCCGCCTTGTACAGCCCGGGCTTGGCGATCGGCAGCGCGAGCACGGTGGTGCCCGAGGTGGACAGGCCCGCGATGGCGTTGACGCCGTTGGTGCCCAGCGCGCCGTCGATCAGCGGGGGAAGTTCCTCGGTGAAGAAGGTCTTCCACTTGTTGCGGCCGACGACCGGGTCGTCCTTGATCCAGTCGGTGTAGTAGCTCCAGGCGCCGCCGATCGGCTGGATGACGTTGACGTTCTTGTCGCCGAGGAACGCCAGCGCGTCGGTCTTGGCTACCCAGGACGCGGCGTCCTCGCCGCCACCGGCACCGTTGAGCAGGTACAGGGTGGGGCGCGGGACGGAGGCGTCGGCCGGGCGCTGCACGTCGACGATGATGTTCTGGTCCATGGCCGCGGAGTACACGTGCAGCCGCAGGCTGCGTGAATCCTTGACCTCGGCCTTGACGATCTTGGAGCCGTCCTCGGAAACGGGGTTGGCGAGCAGGGTCTTGGAATCGATGATCGGGTCAGCCGAGGCCGGGCTCGCGCCGATACCGGACAACAGTCCGGCGGCCACTGCTGTCGCCGCGATCATCGCCGCGGCGCGGGAGCCACGACGCCGGGAGTGCCGACGAATCAATTTCGCACCTTCGCTTCGTTTCGAATGGGTTGCACCACGCCAGCACCCTATGGGTTACCTGGGTCACATCATGCCTCACCAGCCACACCGATGTCATCGGGCCCCGGACTCCTGGTCATTCGCATCGAGCAGCTCCGCCAGGCGCGGCCCGATCTCGGCCAGCGCTTGCGGTGAGGTCATCTGATCATGCACCACCGCGACCGGCCGGTCGCGCACTTCGCCGTCGACATACGGCGCCCAATTCCGCACCGCCGTCTCGTGTCCGAGCGCGCTGAAGTACTCCAGCCTGCCCCGGAACACCGCGGGCCGGTGCTCGGCGATCAGCTCGGCCGAGCGCACCGCGCTGCGATAGATCCGGCGCACCCGTTCCGGGGTGAGCACGGCCATGTTGGCCGGGATGATCGCGTGCAGCGCGGCCAGCCCGTCCTCGCTGAGCTCGCGCACGCCCGCGGCGGGCAGTGCCGCGCTCAGGTCGACGCCGAGTTCGGCGAGCGCGTCGCGGACCGCGGTGTGGAAATCGGGGACGTCGATGTCGGGGTGCGAGTCGAGCATCGCCAGCAGCGAGACCCGCTCCCCCGCCGCCTGCAGTTCGGTGGCGACGGCGTGCGCGAGCACACCGCCCAGCGACCAGCCCATCAGCCGGTACGGACCGTGCGGCTGCTCGGCCCTGATCTCGGCGACATAGCGGCGGGCCATCTCGGTGAGCGTGCCGGGCAGGTAGCCCGCCTCGCTCAGCGCGGGCGACTGCAGGCCGAAGATCGGCCGCCGGGCCGGAATGTACTGGGCCAGACCGGCATAGCACCAGGACAGGCCGTACATCGGGTGCACGCAGAACAGCGGGCCGCCCGCTTCGGTGCCGTGCGGCACCCGGTTGCGGATGGGCAGCAGCACGCCGAGGGCGTCGTCGGATTCGAGGTCGTAGTCGCCGGTGCCGGACTGGGTGGCGTCGATGCGGGCGGCCAGCGCGGCGACCGTGGCATCGGTGAAGAACCACTGCACCCGCACCTCGGCGCCGACCCTGGTCCGCAGCCTGCTGATCGCCTTGGTGGCGACCAGCGAGTTACCGCCGAGCTCGAAGAAGTCGTCGTCGAGGCCGACCTTGCCCGCGCCGAGCACCTCCGCGTACACCTCGGCGACCGCGCGTTGCAGCGGCGTCGTCGGTGGCCGGTAGGGGCGGGTGGTGACCGCGGGCACCGGCAGCGCCTTGCGGTCGAGCTTGCCGCTCGCGTTGAGCGGCAACGACTTCAGCGTCACCAGGGTCGAGGGCACCATGTACGACGGCAGCGCCGTGCGGGCATGGGCGAGCAGCGCCGTCTCGTCGAGGCCGTTGGCGCTCTCGATCGAGTAACCGGCGGCGGAGGTCTCGGGCTTACCGTTCTCGGCAGGCACCACGTAGCCGACGAGCCGGTCACCGGTCGGGCCGTGGACGAGGGCGACGGCGGCGTGCCGGATACCCGGGTGATCGCGCAGCACGGCCTCGACCTCACCGAGCTCGATCCGCTGACCACGCAGCTTCACCTGGAAGTCGCTGCGCCCCAGGTACTCCAGCTCCTGCTCGGCGGTCCAGCGGACCACGTCGCCGGTGCGGTAGAGCCTGCCGCCGCCGGGCTGGGCGACGAACCGCTCGGCGGTCAGCGCGGGTGCGCAGAGGTAGCCGCGCGCCAGCTGGACGCCTTCCAGGTACAGCTCACCCGCGGTGCCGGGCGGTACCGGCCGCAACTGCCGATCGAGCACATGCGCGCGGGTGTTGGCGACCGGAGCGCCGATCGGAATGCTCACGGCGGCACCGGCTTCGGCCTGCGCCGCGGTGACCACGGTCGCCTCGGCCGGGCCGTACCAGTTGATCAGCTCGACACCGGGCAGCGCCTGCGCGAACCGCCGTGCGGTAGAGGCCGACAGCGCCTCACCGGCGGCGAACACCCTGCGCAGCGCGGGGAACTCAGCCTTGTGGCCGTCGGCGAGGAAGGCGTCGAGCATGGACGGCACGAAATGCACCGTGGTGACGGCACGTTCGGCAAGCACCCTGGCCAGGTAGACCGGATCGCGGTGGCCGTCGGGTTCGGCGATCACCACGGTCGCGCCGGTCTGCAACGGCCACAACAGCTCCCAGGTGGAGATGTCGAAGGTGACCGGTGTCTTGTGCAGCACCACGTCGCCGGGACCGTGCGGGTAGGTGCGCTGCGCCCAGCGGAACTGGGCGACCAGCTGACGGTGGGTGAGCATGACGCCCTTGGGCGTACCGGTGGAGCCGGACGTGTGGATGACGTAGGCCAGGTTGTCCGGCTGCGGCGCGGCCATCGGCCCCGGCGCGGCCGAACCCAGGTTGTCGATATCGACGACGGGAACGGCTGCGGCAGTGGTGAATCCGGTACCGTTCGTGGTGAGCACGCAGACGGGGGCGGCCGCGGCCAGCACTCGCTCGGTGCGCTCGGCCGGATGATCCGGGTCGACCGGCACGTAGGCGGCACCGGTGCGCAGCACCGCGTAGATCGCGGTCACCAGGTCGATGCCGCGCCGCATCGCGACCGCGACCAGCGCCTCGGGACCCGCACCCGCGGAGCGCAACGCGGCGGCGAGGGCGCGCACCCGGGCATCGAATTCGACGTAGGTGAGCGAGGTTTCGCCGTCGACGAGCGCGATGGCGTCCGGCGACTTCGTCACCTGCGCGTCGAACAGCGACAGCAGGGTGGACTCGTCGAGCAGCTCCGGCGCGTCGGTGGCGTTGACCGCGGACAGGGTCGCGCGTTCCTCCGCCAGCAGCACGTCGATCTCGGCGATCCGCGCGTGCGGGTCCCTGGTGAAGCGGGCCAGCAGCATCGAGAAGCGTTGCGCCAGAGCGGTCGCGGTGTCCTCGCCGAACACGTCGCGCAGGTATTTCACCGAGACGCGCAGCTGTCCGTCGGCGACGACCTGCACGGTCAGCGGGTAGTGCGTGCCGTTGGTGGCGTCCATGCCGGTGACGGCGGCCGATCCGGTGGCGGCCTGGGCCAAGCCCTCCCGGTCGACGGGGAACGACTCGAACACGACCAGCGAGTCGAACAGGGCCTCGATGCCCGCGATCTCCTGGATCTCGCCGAGCCCGAGGTAGTGGTGATCGAGCAGCGCGGCCTGATCGTCCTGCAGCCTGCGCAGCAGCTCGGCGACGGTGTCACCGGGCCGCACCCGCACCCGCACCGGGATGGCGTTGAGGAACAGGCCGACCATGCGTTCCACACCGTCGAGCGCGGCGGGCCTGCCGGAGACGGTCGCGCCGAACACGACGTCGTCGCGGTCGACCAGGCGCGCGATGAGCACGCCCCACGCGGCCTGGACCACGGTGTTCACCGTGACGCCGAGGCCCGCGGCGAGATCGCTCAGCGCGGCGGTGTCGGCCTGCGACAGCGCGAAGCCGGTTTCGCCTGTCCCCGTGGCGATCTCGCGGCCCTGGTCGACCGGGGCCAGGGGGGTCGGCTCGGCGAGGCCGGTGAGCGCGGCCCGCCAGGCCTGGCGCGCGGCCTCGGGGTCCTGCTCGACCAGCCAGGCCAGGTAGTCGCGGTAGGGCGCGGGCTTGGGCAGGCGCCGGGTGCGCGCGCCGACCGCGTAGGCGGTGAGCAGTTCCTGCAGCAGTAGCGGGGTCGACCAGCCGTCGATCAGGATGTGGTGGCTGGTGACCAGCAGGTGCGCGGTATCCGGCGTGCGCACCAGGGTGAAGCGCAGCAGGGGCGCGACGGCCATGTCGAAGTGCGCGGCGACGTCGGCCGCCTTGATCCGCTGGTAGGACGCGGCGTCGGCGTCGATGACCTGCCACGGCACGTCGATGTCATCGAGCACCACCTGCAGCGGGGTGCCCGCGGCATCGGTGGCGAAAGCGACGCGCAGGTTGTCGTGGCGGTCGAGGACCGTCTGCGCGGCACGGTGCAGTCGCTCGGCGTCGACGGCCGGGTCGAGATCGAGGACGAACTGGGTGATGTAGGGGTCGACCGAGTTCTCCGCGAGCAGCGCGTGGAACAGCATGCCGGATTGCAGCGGCGTCACCGGCCACACGTCGCTGAGCAGCGGGTAGCGCCGGGCGAGCCGGCCGAGTTCGGTCTGGCCCAGGCGCACCAGTGGGAAGTCCGACGGGGTGAATCCGCCTGCGCCGGGACGCAATCCGTGTTCGGCGAGGCCGCCCAGCGCGCGGATCCAGTGTTCAGCGAAGGTCTTGACCGCGTCGGCGGTGAGCACCGCGGTGGCGTAGTCGAAGCGGGCGACCATGCCGTCGGCGGTGGCGTCGACGGTGAGGGCCAGCGCCAGGTCGTCGGCGGTGACGTCGGTGTGCACCTTGGCCGGGCGCAGATCGCGGAAGCGCACCGCGAACCGGCCGCGGTCGAGCGCGCGCACGCTGTCGGCGGCCTCGACGTCGAGGTAGCGGAGCAGGCCGAAGCCGGCACCGTGCGCGGGCACCGTCCTGCGCAGTTCCTTGATCTGGGCCAGCGCGATACCGGCGGCCGGACCGCCGACGAGCGCGTCGGCGATGTCGACGCCCTCCAGGCGCAGCGCCAGCGGGTAGTCGGTGGTGAAACCGCCGACGACGTTCTCCGCGTCGGGCCTGCCCAGCACGCGCTGGTCGGCGCGCAGCCGGACCACGGTGCCGATCGCCCGGGCGACGGCGGAGTCGGCCGCGGTGGACAGGGCGAGCGCGGCGGCGGTGAGCAGCACCTCGTCGACCGTGGCGCGGTAGGCCTCGGCGACCGTGCTGACGGCGGCGGTGCCCTCGCCGGTGATGCTCAGCGAGACCCGGTTGCGCTGGCTCAGATCGGCGGATTCGGCTGCCCTGGAACGGATCGCGCGATGCCAGTACTCGCGTTCGGTGCGGGCGCGGGCCGAGAACGGGTAGTCGGCGAGCCTGCGCACGAGGTCGCCGAGCCCGGCATCGGGCGCGGCGGGGGCGGCGTGGCGGCCGCGGCTCCACGCGGTGGTCAGCTGGTCGACGACCGAACGCCACGACGCCTCGTCCAGGACGAGGGCATTGGCGACCACGACCAGGGTGGAGCCGCTCTCGCCGTTGCCGGTGAGCACGAAGTGGATATTGCGGCCCTCGTCCGGATCGAGCGCGGCGGCGGCCGCGGCGACGATGTCGTCGACCGGCAGCGAGGACTCACCGTCGGTGCCGTCGAGCTTGCGGAAGGCCTCGCCCGTCCGCTCCTCGTGCGACGGAATCACCAATACCGGTGTGGCGCCGGAACGGTCGAGTACCGCCCACAGCATCGGATGCTGGTTCATCACGGCGTGGGCGACCTCGGCGACCGCCTCGTCGGAACAGTCCGCCGGCACGTCGAGCAGCACCGCTCGCGGTTCGACCGCGCTGTCCCCCGCCTCGATCAGCTGGGCCGCGGTGGCGGTCAGCGGCAGAGCCGCGGGCCGCGTGCCCGCGTCGAGCGTGACCTCGGCGCGCCCGGCGAGCGCACCGACGGTGCGCGCGTCGAACAGGTCACGCGGGCGCAGCACCACGCCTGCCGCCGCGGCCCGGGAGACCACCTGGATGGCGGTGATGCTGTCGCCGCCGAGGGCGAAGAAGTCGTCGTCGAGGCCGACCCGGTCGTGGCCGAGCACCTCGCCGATCACCCGGGCGACGGCGCGTTCGGCCGCGGTGCGCGGCGGGCGGTGCTCGCTGCGCACGGCGACCGGGTCCGGCAGCGCGGCCCGGTCCAGCTTGCCGACGGGGGTCAGCGGAAGTTCGTCGAGAACGACGATCGCGGCGGGCACCATGTAGTCGGGCAGCATTCGCGCGGCCAGCGCGGTGAGTTCGGCCGGGTCGAGCCGCTCCCCCGGTTCGGCGAGCACGTAGGACACGAGCATGGTCGCGCCCGCGCCGTTGTCGCGGCCGAGGGTGGTGACCCAGGAGACGCCGGGGGCGGCGGCCAGGACGGCGTCGATCTCGCCGAGTTCGATCCGCAGGCCGCGGATCTTCACCTGGAAGTCGTTGCGGCCGACGAACTCCAGGACGTCACCGTGGCGGCGGACGAGGTCGCCGGTGCGGTAGAGGCGGGCGCCTGCCGCGGCGCTGTCGGCGGGCCCGGAGGAGGTAGCGGAGCGTGACCACGCAGGGCCTTCGGCAGCGCCGCCATCGGAGGCAGCTCCATAGGGATCTGCGACGAAACGCGCCGCGGTCAGGCCGGCGCGGCGGTGGTAGCCGCGGGCCAGCTGGATGCCGCCCAGGTACAGCTCACCGGTGACACCCTCGGGGACCGGGCGCAGCCGCTCGTCGAGGACCAGCGCGCGGATGCCACGGATCGGACCGCCCATGTGCACCGCCGCGCCCGGCTCCAGCGGGTCGCTGATGCAGGTCATGATGGTGGTCTCGGTGGGACCGTAGCCGTTGTGGAACTTGCGCTGCGGCAAAGTGTTCCAGCGCGCGACGAGATCGTCCGGCACGTGCTCGCCACCGACGACCAGTGCGCGCAGGCCCGGCACACCGGCCGGGTCGAGCGTGGCGACGACCGCGGGCGTGAGGAAGGTGTGCGTCACGCCTTCGGACCGGATCAGCTCGGCGAGCTCGGTACCGCCGACCGATCCGGCGGGCGCCACCACCAGCGTGCCCGCGCCAGCGAGCGCGAGCAGCAGCTCGAGCATGGACGCGTCGAACGACGGCGAGGCGAAAGTCAGTGCGCGCGTGTCGGAATCGAGCCCGTAACGCTGCTTCTGCTCGGCGCAGAAGTTGGCAAGGCCCGCGTGGGTGACGACGACGCCCTTGGGCAGACCCGTCGAGCCGGAGGTGTAGATCATGTACGCGCCGTTGCCGGTGCGCGGCTGGGCGAGCAGCTCGATCTCGCGCAGGCCCACCGAGGCGTATTTCGCGACCTCGGACATGAATTCCCGATCGTCGAGCGCGACCCAGCCGCCGTCGCCGGGCAGCGTGGGCAGCCCGGCGAGTTCGGCGGTGAGGGTGATGCCGAAGACCGCGTCGGCGTCGGCGACCATGTGACTGATCCGCTCGGCCGGGTAACCGGGATCGATCGGCACGATCAGCGCGCCGGTGCGGGCGATCGCCCAGACCGCGAGCACCGATTCGACCGACCGCCGGATCGCCACCGCGACAGCGACTTCCGGTCCCGCGCCACGGGCGATGAGACCGCGGGCCAGCTGGCTGGCCGCCGCGTCGAGCTGGGTGTAGCTGAAACCACGGCCGTCACCGCGCACGGCGACACCCGACGGGTTGGCGCGCACGGCGGCGTCCATCAGCTGCGACAGCGTGCGTTCGGGTTCGGCGGGCGGGCCCGCGAAGGTGGTCTGCGCGGTGAATTCGGCGTCGTCGAGCAGGTCGACGTCACCCACCGCGATCTCCGGATCGGCGACCAGTTCGGCGAGCACACGGGTGAATCGCGCGCCGAAGGCCCGCACCGTCGACTCGTCGAACAGGTCTGTGGCGTAGGTGAATTCGGCGTGCATGCCGCCGTGGTCAGGCCGTTCGCGCACGGTGAGCAGCAGGTCGAACTTGGCTTCGGCGGTGCGGGCGTCCAGCGCGCTCACCCCGATGCCGGGCAGCTCGAACGCGACCGGGGCGAGGTTCTCGAACGACAGCGCCACCTGGAACAGCGGATGCCTGCCCGCCGACCTGGCCGGCTGCACCGCCTCGACGACCCGCTCGAACGGGACGTCGGCGTGCGCGAAGGCCCGCAGGTCGGTGTCGCGGGTCTGCCGCAGCAGCGCGGTGAACGGCTCGGCCTCGGCGATCCGGCTCCGCAACACCAGGGTGTTGACGAACATACCGACGAGATCGTCGAGCTCACGGGCACCGCGCCCCGCGATCGGGGTGCCGATCGCGACGTCGTCGGTGCCACTGGTGCGGGCAAGCAGCACCGCGAGCGCGGCCTGCACGACCATGAACACGGTGACGCCCTCGGCGCGGGCCAGCCCGGCCAGGTCCGCGTGCAGAGGCGCGTCGATCTCGACCGTGCTGACAGCACCGGCGAAGGACTGCACCGGCGGGCGCGGCCGGTCGGCGGGCAGCGCGATCTCCTCGGGCAGCCCCTCGAGTTCCGCGGCCCAGTAGGCCAGCTGCGCGGCGGCCGTCGATCCCGGATCAGCTTCGTCGCCGAGCGATTCCCGTTGCCACACCGCGTAATCCGCGTACTGCAGCGGCAGCGGCGACCAGGCGGGCACCGCACCCTCGGTGCGCGCGGTGTAGGCCAGCACCAGGTCACGGGTGAGCGGGCCCATCGAGAAGCCATCGGCGGCAATGTGATGGGCGACGAACACCAGCACGTGGTCGTCGGCGCCGAGTCGCAGCAGCCGCAGCCGCACCGGAGGCGCGGTGGTGACGTCGAATCCGGTGGCGACCGTGCGGTGCACCTCGTCCTCGAGCTCGTCAGCGGTGACCGGCACCGGCGTCAGGTCGATATGCACCGCACCGGGCGCAAGGATCTCCTGCACCGGCTCCGATTCAGAAGCAGCGTCGAGCACCGGGTAGCGGGTGCGCAGGACCTCATGCCGGGCGAACAGGTCGCCGACGGCCACGCCGAGGGCTGCGAGGTCGAGGGCGCCGGTGAGGCGGATCGCGGCGGGGATGTTGTAGACCGTGGCGTCGGGATCGAGCTGGTTGAGCAGCCACATCCGCTGCTGGGCCAGCGACAGCGGCAGCCGTTCCGGGCGCGGTCCGGCGACCAGCGGCAGCGCGGCGAGTTCGTCGGACCGGTGCACGCGCAGGGCGAGGTCGGTGACCGTCGGCGCCTCGAAGAGCAGGCGAACGCCGACCGCCCGATCCAGTGCGGCGCCGATCCGGGCGGCGGCCCTGGTGGCGAGCAGGGAGTTGCCGCCGAGCGCGAAGAAGTCGTCGTCGGCGCCGACCGAATCGACACCGAGGATCTCGGCGTAGACCCCGGCGACGAGCTGTTCGGTCGGTGTCGCGGGCGCACGGAAGGCCGCGGCCTCGAACACCGGCGCGGGCAGCGCGGCCCGGTCCAGCTTGCCGTTGACCGTGCGCGGCAGTTCGTCGAGCACGACGAACGCATCCGGCACCAGGTAGGCGGGCAACTTGTCACGCAGTGCGGACTTCACCTGCGCCACATCGGGTTCCGTGCCCACGATGTAGGCGACCAGTCGATCCCCGAAGTGCGGATCGCTCCGGGCGAGCACCGCGGCTTGCGTGATCTCGGGCAGACCGAGCAGAGCTGCTTCGACCTCGCCCGGCTCGACCCGGAAACCACGGATCTTCACCTGGAAGTCGGTGCGGCCCAGGTAGTTCAGGTCGCCGTCCCCGTTGCGCGCGACCAGGTCGCCGGTGCGGTACATGCGGGCGCCCGGTTCGAAGGGGTCGGCGATGAAACGTTCCGCCGTGAGCGCGGCCTTGCGCAGGTAGCCGCGGGCCAGTTGGACGCCCGCGAGATACAGCTCGCCCCTGACGCCAGGGGCGACCGGCCGCAGGCGCTCGTCGAGGACATAGACGCGGCAGTTCCATTCGGGGGTGCCGATGGGCACGGTCAGCACGTCGGCGGTGGTGACCCGGTGGTCGGTGATCGAGACGGCGGCCTCGGTGGGGCCGTACAGGTTGTCGATCCTGGTGTCGGGCAGCGCGGTCAGCAGGCGCTGTGCGAGCGGGGCCGGGAGCGCCTCGCCGATGGCGAGAATGCGCCTCAGCGACTGCTCGGCTGTGGACTGGTGGCGGGCCTCCCAGTAGCCGGACAGCGCGTCCAGCAGTGAGGGGACCGCGGTGAGCGTGGTGACCCCGGCGTCGGTGATGAGCGCGTCCAGGTAGGCGGGGTCGCGGTGTCCGTCGGGTGCGGCGATCACCAGGCGGCCGCCGCAGACCGCGGCGGACCAGAACTCCCAGACCGACAGGTCGAAGGTGGCGGGGGTCTTCAGCAGGAAGACGTCGGTGGCGTCCGTACCGAATTCGCCTCGCAGCCACTGCAACTGGTTGACCACGGCGGCGTGCGGTACGGCGACGCCCTTGGGGCGGCCGGTGGAACCGGAGGTGAAGATGACGTAGGCGGTGTTCTCCGGGCGCAGGGGCGCGCGGCGGTCGGCGTCGGTGACCGGCGACGGGTCGACGGACTGGAGCACCGGATGATCGACCCGGACCACCGGTGCGGCGTCGGTGCGGAAACCGTTGCTGAGCACGCAGATCGGTGCGGCCGTGCCGAGGATGTAGTCGGTGCGGTCGGCGGGCTGGTCGGGATCGATCGGCACGTACGCGCCGCCGGATCGGGTCACCGCGTACATGGCGACGACGAGGTCGATCGAGCGCGGCAGTGCGAGCGCTACGAGGGATTCCGGGCCGACACCCAGCGAGATCAGGTGGCGGGCAAGGCGGTTCACCCGCGTTTCGAACTCGGCGTAGGTGAGTTCGAGACGTCCCTCGGGCAGGTCGGCGACCAGCGCGACGGCCTCGGGGCGGGCCAGCGACGGCAGGTCGGCCAGTGTCCCACCGGGGACAGCGAGATCGGCGGCGCCGGTGGTGATCTCGGCGGCGCGTTCGGCGGCGGTACGCAGGTCGACATCACCGACGACCACACCGGGCTCCCGCACCACCGCGTCGAGCAGCAGGGTGAGCCGATCGGCGAAGGCTTCCACGGTGGCCGCGTCGAACAGGTCGGTGGCGTAGGTGAAGAAGCCCTCGATGCCGGTCGGCGCACCGTCGGCGTCGTAGCCGTCGCCGACGATCAGATGCAGATCGAACTGTGAGACAGCCAGTTCCGCGGACACGGGCGCGATCCGCAGGCCGGGCAGTTCCAGCGCCGCGCGATCCACATTTTGGAAGGACAGGCCCACCTGGAACAGCGGATGCCGAGCCGTGGAGCGCGGCGGATCGAGCACCTCGACGAGCCGCTCGAACGGGACGTCGGCGGCGGCGAACGCGGCCAGGTCGCTCGCGCGCTGGGCGGCGAGGAGTTCGGTGAAGGCGGCACTGCCGTCGTAGCGGGTGCGCAGCACGACGGTGTTGACGAACATGCCGATCAGGTCGTCGAGTTCGCGTTCACCACGTCCGGCGACCGGGGTGCCGACAGCCACATCGGCGGCCCAGGCCAGCCGGGCCAGCAGCACGGCAAAGGCAGTGTGCAGCACCATGAACACCGTGGCGCCACTGTCCTGCGCGATCCGGGCGAGCCCGGCATGGGTGGCCGCGTCGACCCGCACCGGCACCCGGCTGCCGGACAGCGAGGCAACGGCGGGACGCGGGCGGTCAGCGGGCAGTTCCAGCAGGTCCGGCAGGCCGGACAGTTCGTCACGCCAGAACGAGATCTGCTTGGCGGCAACGGAATCGGTATCGGTTTCGTCACCGAGCCGGTCCAGCTGCCACAGGGCATAGTCGGCGTACTGCACCGGCAGGGTGGCCCAGCCGGGTGCATGGCCTGCGGTGCGAGCCAGGTATGCGGTGGTCACGTCACGCACCAGCGGCACCATCGACGAGGCGTCGGCGGCGATGTGGTGGACGACGACGGCCAGCACATACTCGGTGGGCGCGTCAGGCTCGGCGCCGGTGATGTCGAACAGCCGGACCCGGAGCGGGACCTCGGTGGTCACATCGAACGCGGTCGCGGCGAGTGCGGTGACCTGCTCGACAAGATCCGCCGCAACACGGTGTACCGACACATCCAAGTCGACCTGCTCCACCGGCAGCACCCGCTGGATCGGGCCGTCCCCGCTGTCGGGGTAGATCGTGCGCAGGACTTCGTGCCTGGCCAGTACGTCGCGCAGGGCGGTGACGAGGGCGGTGACGTCCAGGCTGCCGGTCAGGCGCAGCGCGAACGGGAGGTTGTAGGCGGCGGCGCCGTCACCACCGGAGCCCTGGTCGAACCGGTTGAGGAACCACATGCGCCGCTGGGCGGGCGAGAGCGGCAGCTCGGCCGGGCGGTCCAGTGTGCCGAGGCCACTGGTGGAGACCGTGTCGGCGTCGGGGTCGAGCGCGGCGGCGAGGCCGGCGACCGTCGGGGTCTCGAACAGGGTGCGCACGGCGACCCGGCCGCCGGTGGCCGCGCCGAGGCGGGCGACCAGCTTGGTGGCGATCAGCGAGTTGCCGCCGAGGGCGAAGAAGTCGTCGTCGGCGCCGATATCGGTGCGGCCCAGCACTTCTCCGAACAGTGCCGCGACCAATCGCTCCTGCTCGGTGCCCGGGGCACGGAAGGCACGCGCGGTGAAGTGTGGCGCGGGCAGCGCCGTGCGATCGAGCTTGCCGCTGGCGTTCAGCGGCAACGCATCGAGCACGGTGACGGCGGCCGGAACCATGTAGGCGGGCAGGGTTTTCGAGGCGAATGCCTGGAGCCGGTCCGGCTCCGCCGCGTAGCCGGGGCTCGGCACGACATAGGCGACGAGCTGGTCACCGAGTTCGGTCGAGGCGACCACAGCGACTGCCTGGCTGACGGATTCGTGCGCCAACAGCGCGGTCTCGATCTCCCCGAGCTCGATCCGCTGACCACGGAACTTCACCTGGAAGTCGATGCGGCCGAGGTAATCCAGGCGATGCGGCGCGGTCGTGGTGGGGCGGCGCCACACCACGAGATCGCCGGTGCGGTACATGCGCTTGCCTGCGTCGAACGGGTCGGCGACGAAACGGTCGGCGGTCAGGCCCGGACGCGCGACATAGCCACGCGCGAGCTGGTCCCCCGCGAGATAGAGCTCACCCGCGATACCGGGTGGCACGGGTCGCAGCCGCGAATCCAGCACGTAGACACGGGTATTCCACTGCGGCAGGCCGATCGGCACCGTGCGCTCGCCCGCGCGCGCAGGCCAGTAGGTGACCGAGACAGCGGCTTCGGTGGGGCCGTACAGGTTGTGCAACCGGGCCGAGCTGACGGCGGCCATCGCATCGACAGATTCCGGCGGCAACGCCTCGCCAATGACGAACACCTCGCGCAGCGACGGCATCAAGCCCGGCACCGCATCGCGACCAGCGGGCACAACGTCACGACCACCGGGCACCACGTCACGACCACCGGGCGCGGATGCGGTAGCGGAGCGGGACCACTCAGCACACTCGGGACCGGCACCATTCGACGCCGCCTGGGCCGCGAACACAGTGAGCATCGACGGCACGAAATCGGTGACGGTCACCCTGTGTCGATCGATCAGATCGATCAGATACGCCGGATCACGATGCCCGTCCGGCGTAGCGAGCACCAGCGTCGCACCGACCCGCAGCGGCATGAAGTAGCCCCACAGCGACACATCGAAGGTGGTCGCGGTCTTCTGCAGATACACATCACCCAGGGCCAGCGGGTATTTCGCCAGCATCCACACCAACTGGTTGTGGATGGCCGCGTGCGAGATCGCGACGCCCTTGGGCTTACCGGTGGAACCGGAGGTGAAGATGACGTAGGCCGGGTGATCGGCGCGCAGCGGCGCGCGCAGCTCCGCCGGACGCAGCGGATCGACCGGCACACCACGGGTGTCAAGCTCGTCGAGCAGCAGCAGCTCGGTCCCCGCGGGCACCGCCATCACGTCGGTGCTCAGAACGGCGGCCGGACGGGCGGTGTCGAGAATGTAGGCGATGCGCTCGGCCGGATGATCCGGGTCGAGCGGCACATACGCGCCACCCGCGGTGAGCACCGCGTACATGGCGACGACGAGTTCCGGCGAACGCCGAATCGCCAGGCCGACAAGCCCTTCCGGGCCGACGCCCGCCTGAATCAGCAGCCGGGCCAGCGCATTGACGCGCTCGTCGAACTGCCGATAGGTCAGTTCGGTGCCCTCGTAGACCAGCGCGGTGGCATCCGGATGCGCCTGCACCGCACGGCGATACGCGTCCAGCATCAGCTCCGGCGCCACCGGGTGACCGGTCCCGTTCCAGGCGACCAGGGTCTGTTCGCGCTCGGCCGGGGTAAGCAGGTCGATATCGGCGATCGCCACATCAGCATCGGAGGAGACCGCGTCGAGCAGGTGGGTGAAGCGACCAGCCAGCGTCTCGATCGACTCGGCGTCGAACAGATCGGTGGCGTAGTTGAAGGACGCGGCCATCGGCTCGGTCGGATCGGCGCCGGGCACGATCGTCAGCTGGAGGTCGAAACGCGCTACCACACCGTCGAATTCGACAGGTGTCGCGTCGAGTCCGGGCAGCCGCAGGTTAGGCAGATCCAGGTTCTGGAAGAACAGCGCGACCTGGAACAGCGGGTGGTGGGCCTGCGAACGGACCGGATCCAGGAGTTCGACGAGACGCTCGAACGGCAGGTCGGCATTGCCGAAAGCGGCCAGGTCGGCGCGCTTGGTCTCGCGCAGCAGCTCGGCGAAGCTGGCCCGCTGGTCGATCCGCGAGCGCAGCACCAGGGTGTTGACGAACATGCCGATCAGGTCGTCGAGTTCGCGCGCGCCGCGCCCGGCGACCGGGGTGCCGATGGCGATGTCGTCGGTGTGCGCGAGCGTGCCGAGCAGCACCGCGAAGGCGGCGTGCACGACCATGAACTCCGAGGCGCCGCTGCGCTGGGCCAGCGCGGCGATCGCGGCGTGCACCGACGCGGGGATCTGGAAGCCGAATTCGGCGCCGCGACCGGTGAATACCGGCGGGCGCGGGCGATCGGTGGGCAGGTCGAGCCGGTCGGGCAGCCCGGCCAGCGCCTCGCGCCAGTGCGCGATCTGGGCGGCGGCGAGCGAATTCGGGTCGTCCTCGCTGCCGAGCAGTTCCCGGTGCCAGAGCGTGTAGTCGGTGTACTGCACCGGCAGCGGCTGCCAGCTCGGCCGCGACCGGTTGCGGCGCGCGAGGTAGGCGCCGAGCAGGTCACGCAGCAGCGGCGCGACGGAGGCGCCGTCGGCGGTGATGTGGTGCAGCGCCACCGCGAGCACATGGTCACGCGGGCCGAGTTCGGCCAGCGCCACCCGCAGCGGAACGCCCGCGGCGACATCGAAGCCGGTGGCGGCGAATTCGCCGAGCCACAGCGGCAATTCGTCCTCGGTGAGCGAGTCGACCAGCACATCGGGCACCGCGTCGGCGATCGGCAGCACCACCTGGTGCCCGACCCCGTCGGCCACCGGACCATCGGTCGCGCCACCGTCGTAGACCGGGTAGTAGGTGCGCAGGGATTCGTGCCGGTGCACCAGATCGGTCAGCGCGGCATGCAGGGCGCGCGCGTCGAACGGGCCTGCCAGCCGCAGCGCGAACGGGATGGTCTCGGCGGTGGAGTTCGGATCGAACTGGTTGAGGAACCACATCCGCCGCTGCGCGGCCGAGAGCGGGATCAGCTCAGGCCGCTCGCGGGGCGTCAGCGGTGCGTGCCCACCCGCGCCCTTGAGCGGTTCGAGCAGCAGGGCAAGGCCCGCGACCGTCGGGCTCTCGAAGACAAGACCCGCGGGCACTCGCGCCGACAGCTCGGCGCCGAGCCGGGCCGCGGCCTGGGTGGCCAGCAGCGAGTTGCCGCCGAGTGCGAAGAAGTCGTCGTCGGCGCCGACCGGGCGCTCCGGCGCGAGCAACTCGGTGAAGATGTAGGCGACCAGCTCCTCCATCGCCCCCGACGGCGCGCGGAACTCCTTGGCGCGCAATGTCGGTGCGGGCAGCGCGGCGCGGTCGAGCTTGCCGACGGGGGTCAGCGGGATGGTGTCGAGCACGGTCAGCGCGGTCGGCACCATGTGCGCGGGCAGGCCCGCCTTGGCGTGCGCGAGCAGCTGGTCGAGGTCGATCCTCGCGCCCGGCGTTGCGTGCACGTAGGCGGCGAGAATCGTTGTGCCGTTGTCGAGTTCATGGCCGACGGTGACGGCGAAGTCGACGCTGTCGTGCGCGGTGAGCACGGTGTCGATCTCGCCGAGCTCGATCCGGAAACCACGGACCTTCACCTGGAAGTCGTTGCGGCCGACGAACTCGACCGCGCCGTCGGGGCGCCTGCGCACCAGGTCGCCCGTGCGGTACATGCGTCCACCGGCGGGATCGAACGGGTCGGTGACGAAACGGGATGCCGTCAGCGCCGGTCGCCCGTGATAGCCGCGGGCCAGCTCGTTGCCCGCGATGTACAGCTCGCCGATCATCCCGTCCGGCACCCGGACCAGGCGTTCGTCGAGCACGTATTCGGTGACCCCGCGCAGCGGCGGGCCGAAGTTCACGGCCGCGCCCGGCGCCAGCGCGGCGCTGATGTTGGTCATGATGGTGGTCTCGGTCGGCCCATAGCCGTTGTGGAAATGCCGTGTGCCCGAGGGCAATTCGGTGGCCCAGCGGCGGACCATGGCGGGCGGGACGTCCTCGCCGCCGCTGGCGATCACGACCAGGTCGTCCAGCCCGGCCGGGTCCACCGAGGCGAGCGCGGCGGCGGTGATGAACATGTGCGTCACCGACTCGCGGCGCAGCACCTCGGCGAGCTCGGGCCCGCCGAAGATCCCGGCGGGCGCGATCACCATGGTCGCCGCGGCGCCGACCGCCATCAGCAGTTCGAGCACGGCGCCGTCGAATGAGGGCGAGGCGAAGTGCAAGGTCCGCGAGGTGTGCTCGACGCCGTAGAGCGCGCGCTGTTCGGCGCAGAATCCGGCCAGGCCCGTGTGGGTCACCACGACGCCCTTGGGCAGGCCGGTGGAGCCCGAGGTGTAGGTGATGTAGGCCGGGTGGGTCAGCCGCAGCGGGCGCACCCGGTCGGCGAAGGTCACCGGGTCGCCGGGCTGCTCCTCGGCGGCGCGGCGCACGGCCGAATCGTCGAGGCACAGCCAGTCGACGGTGCCGGGCAGCCGGTCCAGCGCGGCGCCGACCGCGAGACCGAGCACCGCGCCGGAATCGGCGAGCATGTGCGTGACGCGGGCGGGCGGATAGTTCGGGTCGACCGGCAGGAACGCGGCACCGGCCTTGGTGACCGCCCACATGGCGAGCACCGACTCCGGCGAGCGCGGGATACCGACGGCGACGATGTCCTCGGGACCGACACCGCGCGCGATCAGCAGCCGGGCCAGCCGGTTGGCGCGTTCGTCGAGCTCGGCGTAGGTCCAGCGCACCGGCGCGGACACACCGTCGTCCCAGGACAGCGCGAGGCCGCCCGGGTTGGATTCCACGGCGACGGACAACAGTTGCGGCAGCGACTTTCCGCGCTGCCGGGCCCGGGCGCCGGACGCCCTGCTGGCCCGGGTCACGCCCGTTCCCTCCGATCGACGGAGTCGACTAGCCGTTGCCCGGTCATGCGCACCTGCACCTATCCATCCATCCCGACCGCCGCACGCCGCTGATGCGGCTGGCCGGCGTTGCCGATCATCTCACTCAGGGCGACGATCGTCGCACCGGCGCCGTCGCCGGGCGCGGCCACCGCCACCGCCGACTCGGTGAACACGTGGCTCACCTCGTCCTCACCGCCGTCATCCGGCGCCATCACCAGCGTCGCGCCGGCAATTCCGGTCGCGACGATCTCCAGCGCACCGGCCACCGAATCCGGCCGCCCCGCTGCCCTCGTCCGTGATTCGAAGCTGAGCCCGGTCCGCTGGGCCACCCGCTCGGCGGCCCCGGCCAGCTCGTCGTAGCTCAACGAGCGGCCACCGCCGATGAAGGCGACATCGTCACCGCGCAGGGCGCGGGTGCGATGCGCGTAGCCGATCGGGCGCGGCGACTCCGCGGCCAGCTCCGCCTTCAGCGCTGGGTCGGCCAGGTCGTACCAGTCCAGGCCGTCGGGCGCGTCGAGGATATCGATCGTCAGGCCCAGCTTCACCTCGAGCCGGTCGGGCAGCTCGGCGTCCATCGCCACCAGCGGCACCACCGCGGCACCGGCCTTGAGCACCGCCCAGGTGGCGATCGCCGCGTTCACCCCGCGATCGAGCCGCACCGCCACACCGGTGCCGGGTCCGGCGCCGCGGGCGATCAGCGAGCGCGCCAATTGGGAAGAGCGGGCATCGAATTGGTGGTAGGCGAGTTCGGTGTCGCCCAGATCGATGGCGGGGGCCTCGGGGTCCTCCTCCACCGCGGCCGCCAATTCCTGGGCCAGCGCGGCGCCGTTGGCCGACGGTGCGGGGGCATAGGCGGCCGCGGTCAGTTCGCGTTCGCGTTCCCCGGCGTCGCGCAGATCGATGTCGCCGATGCGGACCGTGGGGTCGGCGGCGACCGCGGTGACGATCTCGATGAGTCCGCGCGCGAACGCCGCGACGGTGTGCTCGTCGAACAGGTCGGTGGCGTAGGTGAAGACGATGCCGAGCTCGTCGGGTTCGCCCGTCTCGGTCAGCCGCGGCTCCACATTGACCTGCAGGTCGAACTTGGCGGGCCGGGCGGCCAGGTCCAGCGCCTCGATGGTGAGCCCGGGCAGCCGCAGCACCGGCGCCTCGGTGTTGTGGAAGGACAGCACCACCTGGAACAGCGGGTTGTGCGAGACGGTGCCGGTGGGCGCCACCTCCTCGACGATCCGCTCGAACGGCAGGTCGGCATTGGCGAACGCGGCCAGGTCGACCTCGCGGGCCGTGCTGACCAGCTCGTCGAAGCCGCGCAGCGGCGAGACCTGGGTGCGCAGGGTCAGCGTGTTGACGAACATGCCGACCAGATCGTCGAGCTCGGGTTCGCCGCGGCCCGCGATCGGGGTGCCGATCGCGATGTCGGTGCTGGCGGAGACGCGGGACAGCAGCACGGCCAGCGCCGCGTGCACGACCATGAACAGCGACGCGTTGTGGCCGCGCGCGATCTCGGCCAGCCGGGCGTGCACGTCGGCGGGCAGCGTGGTGCTCACGTCGGCGCCGCGCAGCGAGGCGTGCGGCGGGCGCGGGTGGTCGTGCGGCAGTTCCACGGTGCCCGACTGACCGGCGAGCGTATGCCGCCAGAAGCCGAGTTGCCGTGCGGCGGTGGAGTTCTCGTCGGTCTCCTCGCCCAGCACCTCGCGCTGCCAGAGCGCGTAGTCGGCGTACTGCACCGGCAGCGGCGCCCAGCTCGGCGAGCGGCCTTCGACCCTGGCCCGGTAGGCGATCACCAGGTCGCGGGCCAGCGGCGCCAGCGAGGCGCCGTCGGCGATGATGTGCTGCACCACCACGGCGAGCACATGCTCTTCCTCGGCCAGCGGATCGTCGGTCGGGACCGTGAACAGCGTGGCCCGCAACGGAATTCGCTCCGTCACGTCGAAACCGCCTGCGAGCAGCCACATCACGCGATCGCGTGGGTCGTCGCACTCCTCGATCGGTAGCCCCGTCGGCAGGACCGCGCTGACCGGCAGGATCTCCTGGTACGGCACCCCGTCGGGGCCCGCGGGGAATCGGGTGCGCAGTGCCTCGTGCCGTTCCAGCACGTCGGCGACCGCGTAGCGCAGCGCCGAGGTGTCCAGTGCGCCGCGCAGGCGCAGCGCCAGCGGGATGTTGTAGGCCGGGGAATCCGGGTCGATCCGGTTGAGCAGCCACATCCGCTGCTGGGCGGGCGAGAGCGGGATGACGCCACGGACCTGCGCCGGAGTCAGTGGCGGGCGCGGCGCGGCGATCGCGCCGGGCCGCACCCGGGCGGCCAGCGCGGCGACGGTCGGCGCCTCGAACAGGTCGCGGACCACCAGATCGGTGCCGAGCGCCTGGTCGATGCGGGCGATGGCCCTTGTCGCCAGCAGCGAGTTACCGCCGCGGTCGAAGAAGTCGTCGTCAAGGCCGACCTCGGGCACCCCGAGCAGCGTCGCGAAGACCTCGGCGACGCTCAGTTCGATCGGGGC